>CAZGCX010000034.1:0-16365 GCA_964524585.1 uncultured Anaerolineaceae bacterium | reverse complement strand
GAACCCGGCCGGCTTGAGCACCCGGTCAACCAGTTGCGCGGCGTTGCTTTCGATGTCGGCAATGACCACCACCGTCGGCGAGAGCGTCTCAGTTGTATTTGGTTGTCGATCGGTCATTGATAAGAATCGGCGGCTACTGCCAAATCGTAGTGCGGGATCCAGCCCATGTTATCCAGCGGCCAGTAGACGAGAATGGCCTTGCCGATAATGGCCTCGATGCCCAGCGCCCCCCAGTTTTGCGAATCGGATGAGTTGTTCCGATTATCTCCCAGCACAAAGACTTCGTCCTGCCCGACCCGCCAATCGCCGCTGTAGGCAGGTTCGGTGGCCAGATACGGCTCACTGATCAGTTCCCCGTTGACAAACACTTCACCATCGTGCACCTGTACTTCATCGCCGGGAAGGCCGATCACCCGTTTGATAAACCGCCGCTCCGGGCTCAGCGGAAATCGAAAGACAATGATATCGCCCCGCTGCGGCATGCTAAAGGTGTAGGCTAGCCGGTTGACCACTACGAACTGACCGTTGAGCAGGCTGGGCTCCATGCTGTCGCCCTCCACTCGGATGCGGGCAGTGATCAGGTTCACTACCACAAACAGCACGGCCGCAAAGGCGATGGTCTGCAGCAGGCTGGCGAACGCCCGCAGCAGTCGTCTTATGAAGCTTGGAGGTTGCGGCTGTTCGATCCGGGGATGCGTCGGCCCAGTATAGGGGAAATCACTCACGAGCTGGATTATAAGTCGCCCCTCAAGCGGCTGACAAGCGTACCCCAGTTTAGGCCGAATCCGCCCCCCTGCTGCGCTTGCGAAAGGAGAGCCGGATGGGAGTGCCCAGGAACGGGTAGTGTCGACGGATGCAGTTTTCAAGATAGCGTTGGTAGGTAAAGTGCACCAGTTTCGGGTTGTTTACATGGAAAAGGAAAGTGGGAGGGTCGGTTCGCACTTGAGTGGCAAAGTACAGCCGCAGGCGCACCCCGGCCTTGGACGGCGGTGCATGGGTTTGTTGGGCCTCCAACAGGATCTGATTGAGCTCTCCGGTGGGGATCCGCTGAAATCGCTCATCGTGGACCTGCAGCGCCAACGGAAGCACTCGATCTACCCGGGTACCCCGGGTGGCGGAGATGAACAGTACCGGTACGAAGTCCAGGAACTTGAGCTGAGAGCGGGCCAGGACGGCAAATTCATCGGTACTCAGCTCCGCCTGGCGCATCAAGTCCCACTTGTTGATCAGCAGTACCACGCTTTTGAATCGCTCCAGGATCATGCCGGCGACGTGCGCGTCCTGGGCGGTGACCCCCTCGGCCGCATCGATCAGTAGCAGCGCCACCTGAGCCCGTTCAATGGCTTTAAGCGCCCGCAGTACGGAGTACTTCTCCACCCCCGGTTCGATCCGGCCGCGGCGGCGGATACCCGCTGTATCGATCAAGGTCAGCGGATGCTCGCCGAAAGTAAGCTGAGTGTCGATTGAATCCCGGGTGGTTCCAGGGATCGGGGAGACGATGACACGCCGTTCACCCAGCAGCTGATTGAGCAGGCTGGACTTCCCCACGTTCGGCCGTCCGACGATGGCGATCTTGACTCGCTCATCTGGCTCCGGTTCGGCTTCGGCCTGCTGGCCAAGGATCTCGACCAACCGCTCGAGTACTTCGCCGGTTCCGGTCCCGTGCAGTGCGGAAATCGGGAACGGCTGGCCCAGGCCGAGCTCGTAAAACTCGACCGCCTGCTGGCGCCGGCGGGCGTTGTCGGCCTTGTTGACCACCAGCAAGACCGGGGGAAAGGCGTCTCCGTCCCGCCGGGTCTGCTGCCGGCGCAGCTCGTCTGCCAACGCATGATCGATGGCGGTCAGTCCGCTCTCGACGTCGACCAGAAAGAGCACCAGCTCGGCCTGGCTCACCGCCAGCTCGGCCTGCTCTCTGACCTGCGGCAGGAATTGACCTGGGTCGTCCTCGATCGGACCCGGCTCGAAGCCCCCGGTGTCAATCAGGTCAAACGCCATCCCCCCCCACTCCGCCTCGGCCACCAGACGGTCGCGGGTGGTGCCGGGAACCTCGTCTACGACCGCCAGGCGATCGCCGATCAGCCGGTTGAAAAGGGTGGACTTGCCGACGTTGGGACGTCCGATCAAGGCCACGATCGGTTTGCTCATCGCGGTTTACGGGGTCGTGGGGGTGGGGGAAGGCGGCGAGTTGCTGATCGTAACTTCGATCGTGGACGGAAACACCGGCTCGTGCTCGACGTCGGTAGGCGCAATGATCACCAGCGGCTGCACCTGATGGGTCCCAAGCTCGAGGTCCAACAGGTCGACGATGATCCGCACGTCTTCGGTCCGGAGTGCGTTGAGGGTCGGTAGCGGACCGGTGAGGATGATGTCAACCGCGGCTGGCGAGAACTGCGCAAATAGGCCTTCGGCCAGCCCGCGCACCTCGACGTTGCGAGAGACGGTTATGGTGCCCTCGACCGGTGAAATGCTGACCTGGACCAGCACGCCCTGATCTTCAACCGGCGAGATTTCCGGCGGCAGGTCGAGCGACAGCCGGCGCTCCAGGTTCCCGGTCGCCCCGGTGAGATCGAGGGGCAGGGTGAGCACGAATCCAGGAAGGGACTCGAGCGCCTGTGGGTCGGAGGAGAATACGGTGACGACCTCTGGGGTGACCGAGACATCGGTCAGCCGGTAGCCGGCCTCGGCGAGCGCCTCTTCACCGGTTAGATCGGGGACCACCGAGACCAGGCGGAATCGTTCGCGTGGTTCAATCGTCACGACGACCTGGCTGACTGCCGGGTCGAGCTGCAGGCCCTGGACCGGATCCCCTTGCGAGTTGACCGGCATCAAGGTGACCTCCAGGTTCAATTCCTCTCTGCGGTCGGTCACATTGACGTCGGCCTGCACGCCGCTGACCTGATCGACGAGCGACATCGGCCCCAGGATGACGGTGCGCTGTGGGGAAGTCTTGGTTGAAGACACGCGATAGCCGAGTTGTGGCTCACCGATCGTGACCACGCTGACGTCGAAGCTGGCGGTCGCAGCGCGCTCGATGGTCAACTCCACCTGGCTCGGTTCGAAGTCGGATACCCGTGCTGGCCGCACGCTCACTTCCGGAACGATATCCAGCCGGTGTGTGCCCTCATCCAATCCGCTCAAATCCACCTGCAGTGAGACGCTGCTGGAATCGACCAAATCCCAGACGGAGAGCGGGGCCCGGATTGAAACCGTGCCGCTGGAGGGCGGCGGCCCGCCCACGATCAGCAATCCTTGCGGCAGGCCAGCGTACTGAATCGGGATGGCCGCGAGTTGGCGTACTTCGGTCGGGTCCTCGCTGACGATCGCCACGATCCAGACTGCCACCGCCAGCACCATCGCCAGCAACAGTGAGCTGATATTGTTCCAGATCCAGCGCCCCATCTTTAGTCTCCCGGGGCCTCTGCCGGCGTGCGGTCGCCCCGGAACAGCAGGCGGCTGAGCCATTTCGGCAATCCAGTGCCGCGTCGCGGCCGGTAGAAAGCGGTCAGGATGTTTCGCAATCGGCTGCGGTCCAACCGGCGGATCATCCGTCCGTTGTGGGTGATTGAGATGCTGCCGGTCTCCTCCGAGATCACCACGGAAACCGCATCGCTGACCTCGCTGATGCCAAGCGCTGCCCGATGACGCAAGCCCAGCTTGCGCTCCGAGCCGCGCGACAGCGTGCCGCTGGCCGAAAGCGGCATCACGCAGGAGGCGGCGGCAACCCGGTCGCCCCGCAGGATGACCGCCCCGTCGTGCAGCGGGGTGTTGACATAGAAGATCTGAATCAGCAGCTCGGTTGAGAGCTCGGCATCGAGCGCCACACCGGTCTCCATGTACTCATCCAGCCGGTCCTCGCGCTCGATGGTGATCAGCGCGCCGTGTCGCACATCGGCCAGGCGCTCGCTGGCGCTGACAATCAGATTCACGGTGCGCTCGATCTGAGCCGGTTCGGAATACAGGCTGAAGAAACTGCCTGCCCGGCCGAGACGCTCAAAAGCCCGGCGGATTTCGGGCGCGAAGATCACCGGGATGGCAAACAGCAGTGCCGGCAAGGTCGCGTTGAGCAGCGATGAGAAGGCCGGCAGCGGAAGCAAGCTGGTCAACAGCGCCATAATGATGAACAGGAACACCATGCCGCGCAGCAGCACCACCGCCCGGGTGCCGCGTAGCAGGATGATGACCAGGAAGAAGACTGCGGTGACCAACAGCAAGTCGAGCGCCGCCAGGGCGTCGATGCGCTGCAAGAAGAAGGTAATCTCGTCGATCAGTTCAGACATCGGATGTGAGGCGCGGCCAAGGAGAGTAGCAGCGCGTCTGTTATAGAGAACCCTGGAAGCGCCGGACCGCCGCGCAGGGAAGGCCTGCCTGAGCAATGCAGGCCACAGTGCTCACTACGCGCCTTCTTTGAGGTTGCGCAGCAGCTCCACGTAGCCTTCAGCATCCGGCGGGTTCAAATCAACGATGGCCTGGATGCTGCGGATGGCGTCCTCGGTCTGGCCGGCGTCGAGCTGGATCTCTCCCAGCGCGTCGTATTGGGCGATGGCGTCGGCGGTACGGCCGGCTGCCTTGTAGGCCTCTGCCAGGCGGGCGTGGAGCGCCTGACGGCCAGGGTGCTCGCGAGCCATTTCCTCCAACAGGTTGAGCGCCTCGGCCCCACGGCCAGACTCGACCAGATACTCCAGGTAGCTGTCCAATTCCTTGGCCGCCTGATCCTCCTGCCCGACCCGCAAGTTGAGATCGATCAGGCTGATGCGAGCCTTATCGTCTCCGGGATCGAGAGTGCGGATCTGCTCGTACACTCGCAGCGCCCGGCGTTGGTCGAGCCGCGACAGGTCGATATCGCCCATCATGTGGAGAATCCGCAGCGACCAGCCGTTGCCGGTCGATAACTGCTGTGAGAGCCGCAGCGAATTGGAAAGAGTCTTGCGGGCCAGGTCAGTCTCAGCCATATCGCGGTAAATCTCAGCCAGCTCGAGCGACTGGTTGAGAGCCTCGTCGCCCCGGTCCTGCTGTACCAGCAAATCGATCAACCGAGTGCGAGCCTGGATATCGACCGGAGAGTGCTGGATGATCTTCATGTAGACATCGGCGGCCTGAGAACTTTCGCCCCGGACCCGGTGGGTCTCCGCCACCATCGAAAGCTTCTTGTAGCCGGCCTCGGGTCGGCCAGCGGCGATCTGAATCTCCGCCATACGCCGGTGCAGTGTCAGATAGGTCGGGGCATAGCTGAGCGCCAGCATCGCCTCCTCCAGCGCCGACGAGAACAGCCCCTGATCCATCATGCGGTCGATGCGCTTCATCGACTGGGACACGTTGTCAGTGTCCCCGACCGCCAGCATCTCGGCGATCGGCGCCACACCTTGGTGGTCGACCTCTTTGTCGAGCTTGACTCGAGCTTCCTTGAGCCGCTTCAGCCACTCCGGCCCGGTGAGGAATTCCATCGTCTTGTCGACGATTTTGCCGAGCGCCTTTTTGTCGCCCTCGGTCTCGGTCGCCAAGAGCGTCTCGTAGTATTGATTGAGTTCACTCGACTGCGAAGACTCGACCGTCAGGCTGTCGGCCAGCTTGAGGGCCTGCAGCAAGTATCGAGCAGATTCGGCCAGGTCCTTGCGCTCTTTGGCCATCCGGCCGAGCGCCAGGTTGGCGCCCAAGGCCAACCCGGGGTGGCCGAGCGAGGCCACCAGATGTTTGCGGGCCTCATCGGCCTGGCCGGACTCCTTCAGCAGCATCGCCATGTTGTAATGTGCTGCCGGGTGATCCAAGCCCGATTCCATGGCTCGGGTGAATTCCTTGATGGCCTGCTCGGTGTGGCCGCGGGTCTGCAGGTCGATCGCCTGCGCCAGGTACCGATAGATGGCGGCAGAGGGCTTCAACTCGGCGGTATGTCCGCTGGCGATCTGGGCCATGCCCAGTGCCTGCTGCTTGCCATCGTCTTTGGGTTCTTCGAACAAGATGCCGGCCAAGATGGTGAGCGCCTCGCCCTGGGCCGCAGTCTCCGGATCTTTGAGCTGGTCGTCGTCTTGAATCGGCTGATCGTCATCAGCCCGCAGATAGTCCTGCACCTGGGCCATGCGCAGCGGCGCGGTGCCGCCCTTGGGTTGCGAGGGTGCTGGCAGCTCTTTGCCCTGATTCAACAGGCGCAGAAACTGAGTGGCATCTGAATCGCCCGGCAGGATGGCCAGCGATCGCTGAACGGCCTCCTTGGCTCGATCCACCTTGCCGCCGCGTTGCAGAATGGAAGCGACCGAGAGGTACTCCATCGCCGAGTCGCGGGTACGGCCGAGCCGTTCGTAAGTCAGCGCCAGGCGAGAGCGGGCGGCCAGATTCTGTGGATCCAGCCGGGCGATGTGCCGCCAATTGTCGACTGCCTTGCCGGCGTCCTTGCGCCGGATGTAGAGGTCGGCAGCGTCCTCCCGGGACTGGATCGATTCCTTGAGTTTCCCCAGCCGCTCGTAGATCTCGGCACCCTTCTCGATGGGGATGGGGTCGTCTGGGGTCGCGCTGCCGGCTTTCTTGTAGGCGCTGAGCGCCTCTTCTAGCTGGTCGGTCTCAAGCAGGGCCAGCGCCAGACTGTTGAGTGCATTGGGGTTGTTGGGGAACTCGGCAAGCGCCTTGCGGTAGAACTCGATTGCTCGGTTCCACTGCAGGTCCCAGGCCGCGGAGTGGCCCAGGCGCATTGACTCGTTAAAGAGATCTTCTCGTCCTGCCATTTTCCAAAGGGAAGCGATTCTAGCACAGGAGCCCCTAGCGGGCTTGCGGGCGGTTGCAGAGCCGGCTCAGCCCCAAACCCCTCTCGGGCACAGGCGGAGACTTCGCTCTTCGGGCTCAGCAGCGCGCTTGCCCCGATCCGAACCGGTGTTTCTAAGCGGAGCCTGTGCACCGGGGGCGCCGCCTCAACCCACTGGCTGCATGTTCTCCCAGTTTGGACCGTACTTGGCATCCGTCTTGAGCGGGACCTTCAGCTTGTAGGCGTCCTGCATCACCTGCCTCACGAGCTTAGCGGTCTTCTTCAGTTCCTTTTGCGGGCACTCCAAGACCAACTCGTCGTGCACTTGCAGCAACATCCTGGCCGATAGGCCTGCGTCGATCAGCGCCTGCGGCAGCTCGATCATGGCCAGCTTGATGATGTCGGCGGCGGACCCCTGGATCGGCGAGTTGATTGCTTCGCGCTCGGCCCGGGCACGCACCTGCGGCGGCGCCGGCTTGCCGTTCTTGGCCAGCTGCGGGAAGTAGCGCCGACGCCCCAGGATGGTCTCGGTATAGCCAAGCTCTGCTGCCTGCTCGCGGGTGCGGTCAATAAACTTGCGCACCCCCGGGAACCGTTCGAAGTAGCGATCAACGAACTCTTGCGCTTCCGCCAGGGTCATGTCGGTGGACCGGGTCAGTCCGTATGGGCTGATCCCGTACAGCAGGCCGAAATTAACCGCCTTGGCGCGGCGCCGATCCTCGGCAGAGACCTTGGCTGGATCGCTGCCGAACACCGCCGCCGCGGTGGCAGAGTGAATGTCCTGATCGTCCAAGAAGGCCTGAATCATGGCCTTGTCGCGAGTCATGTGCGCCGCCACCCGCAATTCGATCTGCGAGTAGTCGACCGCCAGCAGGGTGTTGCCATCGTCCGCCACGAACGCCCGGCGGATCTGTCGGCCGAGCTCAGTGCGGATTGGAATGTTCTGCAGGTTGGGGTTGGAGGAGGCCAAGCGACCGGTGACCGCGCCAGACTGGCTGTAGGAGGTATGCACCCGGTGAGTCTGCGGGTCGATCTGCTCGCGCAGAGCGTCAGCGTAGGTGGATTTCAGTTTGGAGATCTCGCGGTGTTCCAGGACCAGGGCCACTTCCTCGTGCTCACCGCGCAGGGCCTCCAAGACGTCGGCGGCGGTCGAGTAGTTTCCAGCAGCCGTCTTGCGCGCGCCATTGGGCGGTTCAATGTTCAACTCTTCGAACAGCACCGAGGAGAGCTGCTGAGTGGAATTGACATTAAACTCGTGACCGACTCGATCGAACAGTTCGGCCTCGATGACCGCCAGCCGCTCGGCCAATTGGTCCGAAAGGTCGGCCAGGAATTCGACGTCCAGGCCGATGCCCTCCATTTCCATGTCAGCCAGCACCCGGACCAGGGGCATCTCGAGGTCCTCAAAGAGTGAGAGCTGGTTGCGATCGGCCAGTTCCTTTTCCAGGATCGGCTTCAAACGCAGGCAGACCTCGGCATCGGCCGCGGCGTATGGCGCGGCCTTGGCGATCGGCACCTGGGCCATGGTGATTTGCTTCCGCCCAGTCCCGATCAACTGGTCGATGGGGGTCATTTCGATCCCCAGCCGAACCCAAGCAAGCGCCTTGAGCCCCAGATTTCGGGAGGTGGGGTAGGACAACCACTCGGCCAGCATGCTGTCGAACGCCAATGGATCGGCCAGCAGGCCGTAGCGGGCCAGCACGGTGAAGTCGAACTTGAGGTTGTGGCCAACCTTGGGGATCTTGGGGTCGCCCAGCGGGCCCTGCAGTGCGGACACCACCGACTCCAGGTCGAGCTGTGGGGAGCCGGCTCGTTCCGCGGCGTGCCCAACGGGGATGTAGTATCCCTGCCCGGGCTTGATCGCCAGTGAAATCCCAACCAATTCACATTGCATCGAATCAACGCCGGTAGTCTCGACGTCGAAGGCAATCGCCTTGGCCGTGCTCAATCGCTTGGCCAAATCGGTCAGCGACTGGGCCGTGTCCACCACGATGGTTTCGGTCTGCGGCCCGACCGCGGCCTCTCCCACGAAGAGATCGCCCTCGGCTTCGGCCTGCTTGACCACCCGCTGGAGCAAGGTGCGAAACTCCAGCTCCCGGAAGAGTTCGGCGATTTGCTCGCGGTCGTAGCCTCGGGCCCGGCAGGCCTCCAGATCGAATTCGATCGGAACGTTGGTGACGATCTCACCCAGCTTGCGGCTGAGATCGGCCTCCGCTTTCCCTTCTTCCAGCTTGGTGCGGTAGCGGGTCGGAACCTCATCCAGGTGCTGGTAGATCGACTGCAAGTCGCCGTACTGCTGGAGCAGGCTGACGGCGGTCTTCTCTCCTACCCCGCGCACTCCGGGGATGTTGTCGCTGGTGTCCCCGACGATGGCCTTGAGATCGATCAGCTGGCCAGGGTCAAGCTGGTACTTCTCTTTGACCTGTTTGGGGCCATAGTCGATGGCCTCCGCCAGCTTTTGGCCGGCCAGCCGAATGGTGACGTCCTTGTCGGCCAACTGTAGCAGATCGCGGTCGCCGGTCAGGATGACCACCTGGACCCCGGCTTTGCTCGCCAGGCGGGCAACGGTTCCCAGCACATCGTCAGCCTCGTAGCCTTCGGCCTCCAGCGTTGGTATGCCGAATGCGCTGACCACCTGTCGGATGCGCTGGATCTGCAGGCGCAGGTCATCGGGCATCTTCTCGCGGGTGCCCTTGTAATCATCGAACAACTCGTCCCGGAAGGTCTTGCCGACGTCAAACGAGACCGCCAGATACTCGGGGGACTCCTGCTCCAGCAGGCGCAGGATGACGGAGGTGAACCCGTAGGTGCCAGCGGTCGGCTCGCCGGAGGTGGTGGTCCAGCGGGAGACGTCCCCGCCGCGGGTCAGCGCATAGTAAGCACGATAGGCCAGCGCGTGGCCGTCAATCAGGTAAAGCTGGGGCTTCTTGCTCACCGAGCGGGCCCGACAATCCGGGGGGCCAGCCAGAAGGCCCAATCCTGATTGGAGGCCCCGTTCGACAGGACTGCCAGCACAAATTCAACCGACTTCCCGGCCAGCGAAGACAGATCGACGTCAAGTTTCTGGATGGCGCCGTCATAGGTCTGGTCCCATTGGCCCAGGTTCTGCAGCGATCCGCCGTCCGCCCGGTAGTTGAGCTGGAAGCGTACGTTGCAGGCCACCCCGTTGTACAGGCAGCCGATGACCGCCAGGAAACGATCGCCGCTCTTCACGTTGAAGGCCGGGAATTTGCCGGTGATGACCCCGTTATCCACCCACTGCGGGTGAGTCCACAGCGCCGGCTCGTTCTCGGTGCTGCCATTCTCCAGCTTGGGAGCAGTCAGTTTGATCACGAACCCCTCTGGGTCGGTGTCGGTCCCTGGGCAGCTCAGATTGCCTGCCCCACTCACCCATTGGGCGTCGCAGTAGGTGGCGACGAAATCCTTGACTGTCTTGGGCTGGGGGGTGGCGGTGGCGCCGACCACGATCTGGACGAAGAACGGAGTCTGGCCGGCAGAGCCCAGACCAAACAGCACGCCATTGGCATCGCGCAACATCCAATTGCCCCGATGCGTACCGTTGGCGGTTGGAGCGGTTAGCGAAAGCGTGATGTCGATGGTGGCGTTCGGCGCGACCGGGCCCGTCATCGGGGAGCTCGCTGGGCCGGACATGATGTTGCCGCTATCGAATACGACGTCGTAGTCCGTGGTCCAGCTGCAGGTCCCCGAGTTGCGCAAACGCCAGGTCTTATCAAACGTATCGCCAGCCGGGATGTTGGTGTCGTCTGGAATCGTGACATCGCTGACGAAAGAGGCGCGGTTGATGCAGCTAGCGGTTGGCGAAGCGGTGGCGGACGGGATGGGGGTCGAGGTTGCGGTAGGCGCGTCGGGCAGGGGGGTAGCGCTGGCCGCCTCTGGCGGCAGCGTGGCGATGCTGCCGGCCACCTCGGTAAGCTGTGCCGCCACCGTTTGGGCGGCAGCGGTCGCCAGGAGGTCCTCCGAAGACTGTGTTGCCCGAGGCAGGTTGCATCCCGCCAAAGCGAGCAACAGCGGCAGAGCAAGCAGAGACAGTCGAGTTAACTTCATTGGGCGATACCCTCCGCCGGCAGTGGGCCGGCGTTCAGATCTAGTGGAACGAATCGTTGTCGGTCGGACTGCATTTGGAGTGTCCCGCGCAGGCTCCAGGGGCCAGTGTGATCGATCCTCACTTGCACCACCTCGCCGCGTAGCTCGCGTGGGGAATTGAAGAAAACCAGCTTGTTGGTCGGCGTGCGGCCCATCCAGCGACCCTTTCGGCGATCTTCGATCAAGACTTCCACCGTCCGGTCCTGGTACCCGGCATTGATTTCGGTGGCGACGGCCTCCTGCAGCTGCTCCAGCCGTCGGTAGCGACGCATCTTCTCCGCCTCAGGTACATCATCCTTCATCCGGCGAGCCGAAACGGTCCGCGGGCGCGGAGAGTAGCGCGCCAGGTGGGCCACGTCCAACCGGAGCTGCTCCAGCAGATCGAAAGTCCGCTGGAACTGATCGGCGCTCTCCCCCGGGAATCCGACGATGATGTCAGTGGCAATCGATCCCTCGGGCAATGCGGCCCGGATCTGTCCAATCAGGCGTCGGTAGTCAGCGACCTGGTAGCCGCGCCGCATGTTCTCCAACACGGTATCGTCGCCGGCCTGCACTGGCACCTCAATGTGAGGGCACACCTTCTCGAGCTCGGCCACGGTGTCGATCAGTTCGCCGCTCATCCAATTCGGGTGCGAGGTCAAGAAGCGAATACGGTGCAAACCATCGACCTGTTGAACTTCGCGCAGCAGGCCGCTCAGGCCGAGACCAGCATATTGATATCGATCCACGATCTGGCCGAGCAAGGTGATTTCACGTACGCCCTGTGCCACCAGCGATTCCACTTCTGCCAGGATCTCGTCCACCGGACGGCTGCGCTCCGGTCCGCGCCGGAACGGTATGACGCAGAAGGTGCAGGCATGCGAACAACCGTAGACCACCGGTACGTGAGCCGAGATCAAGCGGCCACGCTGCTCCAAGGGGAGCACCAATTCCTGGTCCATTTCCTGAAAACGTTGAGCAGTGTGCAGGTCCTCGATCGACCGGCCGACCAGGTGGTCCAGCAAGGGCTGGGGGTCGGAAGGCGGAGAAAACACGTCTACGTAGGGGTAGCTGCGCCGCAGTTCTGGAGAGGGCTTGAGGCCGACCATACAGCCCATCAGGTTGATAACCACTTCCGGCCGCTGCTCCTTGAGCGGCCGCAGCGAAGACAGCCGGCCAATTGCCCGATCCTCGGCGCTCTGCCGGACGACGCAGGTGTTCAACACGATCACGTCGGCCTGTTCGGCGACCGGCGTATGGCGATAGCCGAGCCTCTCGAGCTCAGATGCCACCCGCTGGGAATCGGCCACATTCATCTGACAGCCGGCGGTCCAAAGATGGTAGCGCACGAGCGACATTATACTCACAGGCGATTTGGGCAACTTACGGTGCCGTGGTTGGGGTGCAGCGCTGGTCATGCTGGCAGTTTGCGCTTGCCAGCGCCTACCGGACTCACCGCCGCCGGCGACCGCAACCCAAGCCCGGCTTTCAACCTCAACCCGTACCCCACCCGAGGCAACCGCCACCGAACTTCCCAGTCCGGAACCGAGTGCGACCGCCGGCTGCACCGCCCAGACCGGCAGGCTAATCGAGGGCGCCTATCCAGCGGTCGCGGTGGCCGGCGAAGTACCGCTGCTGGTCTACCTGCCGCCGTGCTACTCCGAGGCTGACCCGGGCTACCCGGTGGTCTACCTGCTGCATGGGCTTCCGTACGACGAGCGGCATTGGCTGGACCTGGGAACCGTGGACTGGGTTGAATCACGCATGGCAGCTGGTGACATGCCGCCGATGGTCGTGGTCCTGCCATACCAGCCGGAGCCGCTGTTCACCTCGACCGATGGGGGGCCGGGATCGTATGAGCAGGAGTTCCTGGAGGGCCTGCTCCCTTTTGTGGAAAGTCAGTACCGCGTCGACTCTGAGCGGCGGGGATTGGGCGGCATCTCCCGGGGCGGAATCTGGGCCCTGGAAATCGCCTTCCACGATCCAGGATCGATTGCTGCGCTGGCGGCGCTCAGCCCGGCTCTGGCGGTGAACTCGCCCCGGCCGGCCTACGATCCATTCGAGCTGGCCAGCTCTGCGACGACGCTGCCCGGCCACATCCTGCTGCTGGCCGGAGATCGTGATTGGGCCGCAACCGGAACTGAGCGCCTGAGCCAGTTGCTCGCTGGCCGGGCAATTCAACATAAGTTCACGCTGGTGCCCGGTGATCACAGTGACCCGACCTGGAGCGGGGCGCTGGGCGAGGTCTTCAACTTCCTTTCTGAGGCGCTCTCACAGCCATGAGGCGGATTCGGGTACAATGGCCAACCTGGGGGTTCTTGGCTAAGTAGACTCGATGCCCGAAGACGAAAGGAACGCTTCGGACGTAATTCAGGCCTATCGAAGGCGTCGCGAACGCATGGTGCCCTTCTTTATGGGTGCGCTGGCGGTCGTGCTGCTGGTGGTTGGTCTGTTCCTGGTAGTGATCTGGTTCACGGGGGACAACCCGCCTCAATTGCCTGCGCTGTTCCGACGCCGCACGCCGACTCCTGAACCGACCGCCACGCTTCCACCGCCAACCAATAC
The DNA here is from genome assembly GCA_964524585.1 of uncultured Anaerolineaceae bacterium. Classification (GTDB taxonomy): domain Bacteria; phylum Chloroflexota; class Anaerolineae; order Anaerolineales; family E44-bin32; genus JADFRG01. Next base: position 2,990 of record CAZGCX010000034.1, on the reverse strand, counting down.
CCCGCCGCCGACCAACACGCCGGAGCCAAGCCTCACCCCGACGCCTACCGGCCCGATCAGCTACATCGTCGAAGAGGGCGACACGGTGTTTTCGATCGCGCAGCAGTTCGGAATCACAATGGATGCGCTGATCGCGGCCAACGGGCTGGAGGATCCCAACAGTTTGGGGGCTGGAACCGAACTGCTGATTCCGGGACCTGAGGAACAACTTCCCACCGAAACCGCGCTGCCGGCCACTTTGGTGGCGGGGACCAACATCGAGTATGTGGTCAAGACCGGCGATTCCCTGCAGTCCATTGCTGAGGCCTTCAACAGCACCGTGGAGGCGATCGCCGATGCCAATGACCTCGATCCGACGGAGGTGTTGTTCGTTGGGCTGCGGTTGCTGGTGCCGGTCAATATCGTGACGCCGGTTCCCACGGTCAACCCGACCTTGACTACCCTGACGCCGACCCCCCGGCCGTAGCGGCTGGGAATCTCAACGCCTGCTCAGCCCTCCAGTTCTTCGAGCGCGCCGTGGATCTCGTCCGCGAGCGCAGGATCATCGACAAATCCCAGCGCCTGTTTGAGCGCCTCGACTGCCTGCAACCGGGCCAATGCCCAGATGGCGTGTGATCGGCCGAGCGGCGCATCCGCATCTCCCAGCAATTCCAGCAGGGCGGGCACCGCTTCGGCTTCGCCGCGATTGGCGGCGGCTACCGCTGCGTTGCGCAGCAATCCGTCACGCTTGGCGCGCTTCAGCGGGCTATCGCGCAGCTGATCCCGATAGGATTCGGGCGTCAGCCGGAGCATGGTCGCCGGCTCGACCCGCTGCAGCAACGGGCGCGGCTGGAATGAAGGGTCGTCGGTCGGAGCGGAAAAGCGCAGGTTCCACGGGCAGACCTCCTGGCACACGTCGCAGCCGAAGAGCCACTCCCCCAACTGCGGCCGCAGTTCGGCGGGGATCGGGCCCTTGAGCTCAATTGTGAGGTAGGAGATGCAGCTGCGGGCATCGATGGTGCGGTCGGGTTGAATGCACTGCGTCGGACAGGCCTCGATGCACAAAGTGCAGCTGCCACAGTGGTCGCTGAGGACTGGCTGATCGGCCACCAATTCGATGCCCAGCAGCGCCTCCGCCAGCAGGAAGTAGGAACCGTGCTCCGGATGAATCAGGCAGGTGTTCTTGCCAATCCATCCCAGCCCGGCGCGCTGAGCCAATTCCCGCTCGAGGATCGGCCCGGTATCGGCGTAGAGCCGGTTGGGGACCGGCTCACCGACCAGCTCTTCGAGCTGGTGAACCAGTTGGCGAAGACGGTTGACCAATAGCTGGTGATAGTCGACGCCCAGGGCGTAGCGCGCGATCCCGCTTCCTCCGCGCTGCTGTGGCAGGTAATTCACACCCACCACCAGAATCGATTTGCACTCAGGCAAGATGGCACGTGGGTCGGAGCGCCGTCCCACCGCTCGCTCGGTTTCGAGGTACGCCATCGACCCGTGCTGGTGGCGAGCGATCCAGCGTTCATAGATGTCCAGGTGAGGCGGTGGCTCCGGGGTGGTGATGCCGACCAGATCGAATCCGAGTCGGGCGGCCTCGACCTTGACGAACTCGGTCAACGATTGCTCGGTGGACATGAACGGATTATAGCGAGTGGGACAAAAGCCTTGGATGAAACCGTACCGTTCCGCGGGTAGGCTGACCGGGTGCGCAGGAATCGACCGGAATGACGCGTGTTGCTTCGCACCCAGACCGTCCGATTTCCGTACTCATGAAAAAGCCGGTGATTGCAAGTAAAATTAGCCGAGCTAATCGTTAGGAGAGCTAAGGAAATGGCTGTGGCAAAACAAAATGCCGCCGGGCAGATCACAGACAACCTGCCAACGGCAGCAGTGAACGCGGACGTAAAGCGGGATTTCGCAGGGCAGTTGAGGGGAGAGCTCAGATGAAACCGCGGGTTTGGGTGCCTTTGCTGATCGTCGTATTGGTGGTCGGCGGTCTCTTTGTTGTGCGGGCCGGCGCTCAGCCGGCCCGGCCGCAAGAGCGCACCGCAACGGTGGAACGCGGCCCAATCGAGGTCTTTGTGACGGGCACCGGCAAGGTCGAACCGGCAGCGCAGGCCAGCCTGGCATTCAGGATCAGTGGGACGCTTGCGGCGGTCAACGTTGCGGTGGGCGATTCGGTGATAGGTGGGGAGACTCTGGCGGCGCTCGATCCAGCGTCGCTGGATGCCAGCCTATTGGGCGCCGAAGCGGATTTGATCGCCGCCCGGCAGGCGCTGGACGAGCTGCTGAAGGGAGCCTCCGCGCAGCAGCTGGCACAGGCCGAATCTGCCGTGGCGCAGGCCCAGGACGCGTTGCACGACGCCCAGTATCGCTGGAGCGTCCAACAGGAAGGGAACCGCGCCAGCTCGACCACCGTCCGCGGCGCCGAGGCGCGCCTGGTATTGGCCGAAGAAGAGCTGAAGCAGGCCAAGGCCAATTACGATCAATTCTCCGGGCGCCCCAAGGACGATCCAGCTCGAGCGCTGGCGCTGACCAAGCTGGCCGCCGCTCAGAACGATCGGGACTCCGCGCTGCGCAATTTGAATTGGTACACCGGGCATCCGACCGATATCCAGCAGGCAATCCTGGACGCGAATGTGGCGGTCGCCGAAGCGAACCTGGCGCAAGCTACGGAGGATCTGCAAGAGCTGCAGTCCGGGCCAGATCCGGAGGAGATACAGAAGGCTGAGGCCCGAGTTCGGGCCGCCCAGGCCGTTGTCGATCAATCCAAGCTGGTCGCCCCCATCGATGGAACAGTGATGTCGACCAACCACACCGTTGGCGACAGTGTGAGTCCGGGGGAGGTCGAGATCGTGATCGCCGACTTGTCTGCATTGCATATCGACACCACCATCGACGAATTGGACATTGCGCAGGTCGCGCGGGGGCAGCGGGTCAGCATCACACTGGACGCGTTGCCGCAGCTCGCGTTGCAGGGCCGGGTGGCCAGCATCGACCTATCGCCGCAACCC
>CAZGCX010000033.1:10332-16773 GCA_964524585.1 uncultured Anaerolineaceae bacterium | reverse complement strand
AGATCTTGCTCAGCTCATCGTAGTGTTAGTTAGAGCGGAAACCGACCCAGTCATAGATCCGCGGGCCAAGCAGGTCCGTGACCGCCAATCCTGCCGACGAACTGGCAAGCTGCATCTCAAAGGAGTTCAGGCCCCTTGGGGCCACATCGCGGTCGCTGGTCGAACGAAGATAGTAATCGGCGTCCGACAGCTCGGTAGGCAGATAGCCGGACTCGAGCGCAACCACTGAGTACCCTGAGCGCTCCAACTCATGGCGCACCAGGCTGTGCTGGATCGGATCGGCGAAAATCGCCGGGTAACTCCCCGCCGCCATCGGAAATCGGAAATCCTGCACAAGGCGCATGTTGAGACTGGACGAAAGCGACAATGCAGTCCACATGAAATTAGAGTTGCTTTCGTTGGCGACGAAGAACCCATGCCGCTCAAGCCAGCTGAGGAATGGCTGGTTATCGTATCCGACCTCATCTCGCATCACGTCCGCTCGGGCATAGGCATCCAGGATGATGTAGTAAATGTCCGGAGGCGCGGCAGTCTGGCCGGCTGCTTGGACGGTCAGCGACGAAGTGGCGGCGGCGATCGTCGCGTTCCACGCTGAGCGCGAACGCGCGATTCGAACCAGCAGGATGGCGCCGGCAAACGCAAGCATCGAAAGCGCAAACGGCGCCAGAATTGCCGTGAGCTGCCGCCCGTCCGACTTGCTCCGAACAATCCAGTACGCGGCCGCGCAGAATGCGAAGCCGAAGAGCGGAAGCAGGTAGCGATGGCGGCCGAGCTGCACCCCCAAGACGTGCACCGTCTCGAGCGCTGCATAGAGGTGGCCGTATGAGTAGAACAGCACCGCTCCCATTGACACTATAGCGGCTGCCTTGTCCCAATTCTTGAGCAGCAACCGCAGCAGCACCGTGCAGACCATGGCGACCGCCAGGGCCAACACGAGTGATCGGTAGCTCAGGGCGGTCGAGATTTCGCCGTAGTTAACCGCCAGCAGCAGAAGGATCGGCGCGACCGCTACCGCCAGAGGGTAAAGCAAGCTTGAGCGTACCGCGCCTGTTCTTGCGCTGTCCGGCTGAGACACCTATCTTCGTTCCAGCTCGCCTTTGCGAACCTGCAGCAGGAGTTCTTCGGCGATCCGTCGATTTCTTGCGATCAGATCTGCCAGCAAGCCCAAGAGAAACACCTGGAAAGCCAGCAGCCCCAAGACCGAGGCTACGATGACCGATTGCACGTGGCCCGCGCCTTGGCCGGACAGGAAGAAAATCGCGTAGCGCGCGAACAGCACCACGCTGGCCACGAACGGAATAACGCTGATCGCGGTGAAAGTCTTCAATGCTTCGTACATCAGGAAGATCCGCAAGATCGTGACGGCCGATTGCAGCACATAGCGGGGCGTGTTGCGGATCAGTCGCGACGGTCGCGTCGCCGGGTTGACCCCCACCGGGACTGAACCGACCGTCATCCCCTTCTTTCCGGCCTGGATGATGGTGTCCAATGTATAGGTGTAGCTGGAATGAACCATGAGCCGTTGGGCCGCATCCCGGGTCAGGGCCCGGAATCCGCTGGTCGCGTCGGCGACTGCAGTCCCGGAAGCCCAGCGAACGACCGCCGTGCCCAATCGCTGGAGCAGTTTCTTGGTGGGCGAGAAATGGGAAATCGTTCGTACCTGTCGGTCTCCGACCACGATATCGGCCTCACCGCGCAGGATCGGAGCCAATAGTGCGGGGATATCCTCGCCGCAGTACTGATGGTCGCCATCGGTGTTGACGATGATCTCGGCGCCGAGACCCAGAGCAGTCGATAAGCCCTGTGCGAAGGCGTAGGCCAGTCCCTTGTTTTGGTTCAACCGCAGCACGTGGTCCGCGCCATACTTCTCCGCCACCGCAACCGTGGCGTCGGTGCTCCCATCGTCGATGACCAGCACTGCGACCGTGTCGACCCCTTCGATCGTGCGTGGGATATCTTCCAAGACCGCCTGCAGGGTGTCCTGCTCGTTGAAGCACGGGATCTGGACGATTAGCTTCAATCCTGCGCGCTCCCGATCGCTGCACCATCTGGCACAGGCATCCGCACTTCAAGGTAGGCCGCGCCGGCGATGCCGATCAGGACCACCGCTCCGAACAGGATATTGGCCATGAGCACACTCAGGCTCAACGCAGTGAAGGCGATGAGTCCCAGCAACACCGCCGCCAACTGCATGGCCAGCACGGAACGCTCTGAAGACAATCCCAGACCAAGCAGGCGATGATAGGTGTGATCGCGCTCGGCCTCATAGATCGGCTTCCGCCGGCGCAACCGCGAAAGCACGACCAGGCTGGTGTCAAAGATTGGCACGCCCAGCACCAGGATTGGCGTGAACCATGTGACGCCCTGAGGCAGCCCGGCGCCAGCCGGGACGTAGGCGATACCGACCGCAGCCAGGATGAAGCCAAGCAATTGGGCCCCCGAGTCACCCAAGAACATGCGGGCCGGGGAGGCATTGAAGAAGAACAGGCCCAGCGTCCCACCAAATGCTGCCGCCGTGAATCCTGCCAACTGTGGTTGCCCCGAATCGAGCGAGACCAGCATGAAGAACGCCAGCGCCACGCTCGCCAGCCCGGCTGCCAGGCCATCCATACTGTCGACGAAATTGAAGGCGTTGATGATCCCCAGCACCCACAGGGCCGTGATCGCCAGGTCAATCAACGGCCGTTGTGTCGCATGCACCTGGATCCCACTCACGACCAGAATGACGAGTACCACGACCTGGCCCAGCAATTTGACCAGCGGCTCCATTCGGATGGCGTCATCCAACAAGCCCCACGCCAGCATAGTGGCTCCGCCCACGAGCATACCGGCAGTGCCTCGATCGATCGAGGGGTGCGGTAGCAGCAATCCCACGGCCATCGCCGCCGCCAGCACTGGACCGCCGGCCATCGGCGTCGCTCGGGCGTGCACCTTGTGTGGGGCAGAACCCGGAACGTCAACCAAGCCAAAGTGGGCGGCGATCTGGGTGAAGAGCGGCGAAACGCCCAAGGCCCCCAACATGGAAACCAGTATGACAGGAAAAAGCCTGGACAGCCCTTCGCTCACTGCCTAGCCAGCCTTAGATCCGGGCAGCGGCTGCCCGGCTCGGCAGATTCTACTATCTGCACCAGGCCTCAAACCGGGAGGCGGCTGGCGCTTCGATGCCTCCAGGCCGTCACGGTTAGCAGGCCAAGCATCAACCAGCCTTGCGGCAATGCGAAGCTGTCCAGGCTGAGGCCCTCCAGGAGCCAGGCCGGGACCGCAATCAGCCCGGCAACGCCGACCGCCCGCGCCAATCCGGTTGCCCTCCGCGCAAGGTATACAGCAGCGGCCCCGGTCAGGGTCAACCAAGTGAGATACGCAACCGTGCCGACGATCCCAGTCTCCGAGAGCAAGCGCACCCAAAGGCTCTTTGCGTTCGGGAAACTGAGATTGCTTGGATCGAGTGCCTGTCCGATCTCAGTCAGCCGGTAGGCATACGGGGGCAAACCCTCCGAGAAGAAGAAGCCGGTGTTGCCGATCCCAACCCCCAGCAACGGGTAGCGTTCGAAGGGGACGATCCCAGCTCGCCAGTAGACCAGTCGCTCGGCAAAGGCCACCCGGTCCGCGATGGCGAAGCCCAGCTCGTCTGGATGTTGGGATCGCAACGCCTGCAGCTGGTCCGGCAGGGTGGTGATCCGCCTGATCCGCCAATCGAAGCGGGAACCGAGCCCAAGCGTAAGCGCCGCCAGGCCTAGCAGCACGATAGCGATTACCAGCGGGGTAACGCCCCAGCGCCACCAGCCTCCTGCCACTGGCAGACTCGGAAACCTCCGACGCAGCCTGCCTGCTGTGGCACGGGTAAGCCTGACGACTCCCCAGATCAGGACGGCGGCGGCCATGGCCAGAGCGGCCAAAATGCTGATGCGGGACTTGGCCAGCACCAGCGCCGCGCCCCCGGCAATGGCGAGCACCGCCTCGACCCACGGAACGTTGCGGGCCTTGCGAAAGGCGGACCAACCGACGATGAGCGAACCTACCCACAAGGGCAGGTAGAGCACGACCAACTGGTCCCCCAACCAGGAAGGTTCGTAAGCGAGACCCGTAACCCGGTCCCGAAACAGGTCGCGCACCGAGAACAACCTGTGGATTTGGTTCAAATTCCAGGGAACGTTCTCGATCCCACTCAGCACGTAGCTCGCCTGGATGCCTGCCCAGAATAAGCTGAGCGCGGCCCCCAGATATAAGGCGCGAAGGCTGGCAGCCAGCTTGGCTTCGTTCCGCGGGATCACCAGCGCAGCTAGGAAGAACGAGATCCCAACCGCAAGAGTCGCCATGCCATGCACGACCCGCTCGAGTACGGTTTGGCCTTTGTAGGGCTCGATCCCAAGCGCCAGGCTGGCAGCCGAGCTGACGACGGCCAGCACGAGAAACAGGGCCAGCGGCTTCACCTCGGCTGGCATCGAACTCTCCCGGCGCAGCAAGAAGGGCACGAGGTACAGCGGAATCAGGAGCAGAAGCGGTATGAGCGATAGCGGGCTGACGGTTTCGCCGCCGACCGTACCCTCCACCAGCGGGAAGCTGGTCACCGGCACAGCTACCAGCAGCGCCAGCCAGCACCACCAGACAACGCGGTCGATGGGGCGCCCGCCATCGCCTGAAACCATGGAAGGTTTGAGGGCCAACCCGGCTTAGGTCTCCTCCGACCGTGAGTCGGCTACCGGCCGCCTTGCAGACGCTGGCCCGACGGTTGCCCATAGCGTCCCTGTCAGCAACCCGATAACGAGCCCGGCGATCGCCATGACGGGCCGGGCAGGGGTTGCCGGCCTCGCGGGCGGAACTGCGCGCCGGTCGAAGGAGGAGCTCATCGGAGGGACCAGCCCGTGGCTGTTCATCGCGGCGTTCAGCAGCTCTTGCGGCAAGTCGGCTGGTGATCCCGCCGGCTGCGCCTGATCGCAGGCCCACAAGCTGACGTCGGCTTCGACGACCTCGATCGGTGCACAGGAGACGTCGAAGAACAGCGCCTGCAGCTGACCTGCTTTGGTGGCGGCCGCTACTGCCGCCTCCACCTCCTCGATCGCGGCTTCTGCCCAGGCATTGGCGACTTCGGCAGCCTGCGAGGGCGACTCGGCGCGAGCGCTGAGCTGCCAGCTTGATTCGATCCGAGTCAGGCTGAGGCGGGGTCGCAATGAGGCGGCATCCGTCGGCAGTGCTTGGCTGGCGTGATCGAGATCAGGCATTTGCAGCGCATGCTCGAGCGTCCGGTCGCTCAACAAGAGCGACTGCACCCGGAACATCACCGCGGTGCGGGCATCTTCGTCAAGCCAGACGCTTCGCCCCGGATCGGCCCCGATGCTGACCTCCGCAGTGGCCTGATAACTTGTCAGTAGTACGCCTGCTAACAGTAACCCGAGCGTCCCACCGGCCACGCCCAGAGCGAAAATGACCGGCCAGCGCCGGAGTAGCCGCGCGTAGGCCACGGAAAGCTGGAGGTCACTGGCGGAGCTATTTTGGCCGAGCTCTCTGCGGTTCATTGGGGGACCAGGCGACAGTCTACCATCGCCGAGACTTCCATAATGGATACCCCCGCCTTAGAATGACGGGTCCGGAAGGGCCAAATCGAAGATATGCGTGTCCTGGTGACCGGCAGCAATGGCCTGATAGGTTCCGAAGCGGTGCTGTTCTTTGACCAGCTTGGGGCAGAAATCGTCGGCATCGACAATAACATGCGCGCCGACTTCTTTGGGCCGAAAGGCGACACAACCTGGAATCTGGGCCGGCTTCAGCGCATCTGCCGCAATTTCACGCATCAGCCGATCGACATCAGAGACCGCGCGGCAGTACTGGAGCTGATGTCCGAAGCGCCGTTCGAACTGATCATTCACGCTGCAGCCCAGCCGAGCCACGATCTGGCTGCCCGCCGGCCTTTCGACGACTTTGACACCAATGCGGTCGGGACGCTGAATCTGCTGGAGGCCTACCGCCGCCACAGCCCAGACGGGGTGTTCATCACCGTCAGTACCAACAAGGTGTACGGGGACGGCCCGAATCACCTGCCGCTAGTCGAGCTCGAAACCCGCTGGGAGTTCGATGGCCCCCGGCATCGGAACGGGATCGCCGAAGACTTCCCGATCGACCAGACATTGCATTCCTTGTTTGGCGTCTCTAAACTGGCAGCCGATCTCATGACGCAGGAATACGGAAAGTACTTCGGGCTGCAGACCGGCGTATTTAGAGGCGGATGCCTGACCGGCCCCTCCCACTCCGGAGTCGAGTTGCACGGCTTTCTGAACTACCTGACGTTGGCGGCGCTGGATGAAGCACCTTACACCATCTACGGTTACAAGGGAAAACAGGTCCGCGATCAGATTCACAGTCGCGACGTGATCTCTGCTTTTTGGCAGTTCGCGCAGGCTCCTCGCCCCGGCGAGGTCTACAACCTGGGGGGAGGCAAGGCGAACG
>CAZGCX010000033.1:0-10322 GCA_964524585.1 uncultured Anaerolineaceae bacterium | reverse complement strand
GCCAGCCTGCTCGAATGCGTGGAGATGATCGCACAACGGACCGGCAAGCGACCGCAGCTGACCTATTCCGACCGCCATCGGATCGGCGATCACATTTGCTACTACACCGATCTCACCAAGCTGCGGGAGCACTATCCGAAGTGGGACCTGACCTTCAGCCTGGACGACATCGTTGACGAGATGATCGACTCATTGCAGCAGCGGCGCCCGTCCTAAGCCTCGCAACTCATGCGCCTCACCCTGATCAATCAATATTATCCGCCGGAGCTGGCCCCGACCGGACACCTGGCGGCCTCGGTAGCGCGACATCGGGCAGCGCTGGGCGATCAGGTCACAGTGGTCACGAGCAGAGGCGGCTACGTCTCCGAAACCGGTGGCGCTGCAGCGGTGAGCGAGGCAGGGGTTAGCGTGCGCCGCCTGTGGACCCCGCGCCTTGGCAAGTCATCCAGCCTGAGGCGTTTGACCGATTACGCGGTGTTCTTCCTGCTGGCGGTGATCCGGCTGCTCTTTCTCCCCCGGCAAGACGTGATCCTCGCTCTCACCACGCCGCCGTTCATCGTGGTTGCCGGCTGGCTGCATCGGATGTTACATCCCAACACCAAACTCGTTCTTTGGAGCATGGACTGCTATCCGGAGGTCATCGAGCGCGCGGGCACGATCAAGCCGGGCGGATTCCTGGCAAGGGCGATGCACGCCTTCAATCGCCGCCTCATGGCCAGACTGGACCGAATCGTCTGCCTGGACGACGCAATGTCCAAGCGGTTTGCTGAGCTCTACCTGGGGGATCGCGCAGACCGGCTGGTCACGGTCATCCCGAACTGGGAACCGCTGGCCGAGTATGACCCATCGAAGCCTACTCCAGGAGAGACCTCGCTGTCCGAGCTCGGGCTTGACGATTCGTTCGTCGTGATCTACTTGGGCAACGCAGGGGTGGCCCACCAGTTCGAGGAGGTGCTCCAGGCCGCGCATGAGCTCGCCGACCACGGCGTGGCATTTGTCTTGGTCGGGGGGGGATCAGCCTGGAGCTTGCTGCAGGGCCAGCGCGTCGGCGGGCTTCCTCCCAACCTGCACCTGCTGCGATACGTTCCCAAGCAAGCAACCCCAGGCTTGTTGGGCTTGGCTCAGCTCGGGCTGATCACACTGCGTGACGAGTTCCTGGGGTTGATCAGCCCCAGCAAACTCCATGCGTACCTGGCGATGGGGTTACCGGTGCTGTATGTCGGCCCAGCCGGTGGAAACGTGGACGATGCGATCCTGCGGTACAAGGTCGGCGTCAGCCTGCGGCAGGGAGACGTGGCCGGGATCGTTTCGTTCGTCCGTCGCATGCAGCACGACCCCGCCGCGCTGCGCGAATACTCCCGGCGCGCTCGCGAGGCATTCCTGGCCGAGTTCTCGGATACCGTGGCCCTGCCGAGGTTCGACCGGCTCCTGGAAGCGCTCACCGGACAACCCTAGCGGCCGCCGAATCGCTGCGCGGCCCATGAATCTCACTTCGCCAGCCCCAGCTGCCGCTCCAGGCTGAAGCGCAGCAGCCGCAGCTTCATCCGCAGCGGCATGACTGGTTCGAGTATCCGCCGCAATAGGTACTTGAGGTAGATCACGGAAAACCGACTGCCGCCGTCCCGAAAGTGGATCTGGATGATCTCCGGCCAGCACCTGCGTGCGGCGATCATCGATTTGGACTGGCTGTGCAGCCGGAAATTCGCCCAGTAGCGCTCCTGATACACGATCGGGGCGGCCTTTGCGAGACGTACCCACAAGTCGTAGTCCAGCGCGTAGTACAGCGAAGTGTCCAGCGGGCCTACCTGCCGCCAAAGTTCGGCGCGGAAGAACATCGATTGTTGAGTGACCGTGTTGATTCCCCGGCGCAAGCCCCGGTAGTCGGTCTGCTTGGCCGGATAGCGGCCGATGCGACGCCCGTCCCGATCGATGTAGTAAGCGGCCCCATAAACCATGCCAACCTCCGGATGCGATTCGAGGAATTCGACTGCCTCGCGGACTGCTCCCGGGTTATACGTGTCATCCGAATTCAGCCAGGCGTAGATATCGCCGGTCGCCATGCCGAAGCCCTTGTTGATTGCGTCGCCCTGCCCCAGATCGGGCTCGGAGATCCAGTGGGCCAGTCGGTCGGCGAACCGTTCGACGATCGTCGGGCTGCCATCAGTCGAGCCGCCGTCCACGACGATGTACTCAATCCGGAGGTAGTCCTGATCAAGGACCGACCGGATGGTCGCCTCCAGAAACGCCGCCTGATTGAACGACGGCGTCACAATGCTCACCAGCGGGGAATTGCCGGAGACCGTTCTCATCTCGCTATGCGCTGCCGAAAACGGCATTCAGTCCTCAGCTTCTCCATACGGCAGATCGATCCTGCGCCGGCCATACTTTAACCGGCGACGGCTGGATCGGTACCACATGAAGAGCCCCTCCAGCCCCGCAGCGCTTCCGAGCGCCTGCACCACTTTGTACCAGTAGCGGGCGACGGTTGCAGGGTGCAGCCGGGCGGCCGTCCAAAGGTGTTTGACCGCTTCCCGATGTTCGCCCGCGTCGATCAGCCGACGGGCGGAGAAAACGTGCAGTCCGGCGTAGATTCGGGCGTGTTGTCCTCTCACCAACTGCCCCAGTTCGGGAGACTCGGCGGCCCGCTCTACCAGGCGGTAGGCCTCTTCGACGAAGCCGGCAGCTCGCTGGATGGTCTTGGCCTCCTTGTGGGTCCGTTCCAGCGCCCAGAAGCGCGGCACGTGCACCAGCTGGTGTCCGGAGGCAATGCGCAACCAGAGTTCGTGGTCCAGAATCAGATCGTAGCTGCGGTCCAAATAGCCGGCCGCCTCCAGCGCGCTTCGGCGCATGAACACGGTCGGCTGCAGCAGGACCTCGAATGAGAGCAGGTCTAGGGCGGTCAGGGTGCGGTAGCGGTGTGGGTCGAGCAGGCGCTCCTCCGAGTCCACCATGTAACCGTCGGCGTAGACCATCCCCGCCTGCGGATGTTGATGTGCCACCTGAACCGCATCGGATATCGTGCCCGGCAGATAGACATCGTCCGAGTTTAGCCACGCGACCAACTGCCCTTGCGCTCGCCGCAGGCCTTTGTTGATCGCCTCGGCCTGGCCCTGGTCCGGCTCCGAAGTCCAGTAAGCCAGGCGACTGGCGTTCCGCTTGATGATCGAGAGACTCTCGTCGGTGGAGCCGCCGTCGATCACGATGTATTCGATGCGCGGGTAGTCCTGCTCAAGCACTGAGAGCATGGCCAGTTCCAGGAAACGCGCCTGGTTGAACGATGGCGTGACTACCGACACCAGCGGCTGCTCGATCATCGGGTCCTCCATCGGTCCCTGGTGCATCGCCGGCGCCGGTCTCTCGCCAGGCTAGTCGAACAGCTGCACATAGTCGACCTTGGGGAAGACCTCAAGCTTGCCACCGACGGTTGCATCCAGGATCCGCCGGCCGTCGGCTTCGAAGGCATACCGGGCCAGCCGATACGCTCGCTCCGAAGCGGCCAGATCCGGCAGTTGCCAGCGAAACCCATCGCTGAAGTAGTCAGGGGAGAAATGGTCGAGGTCCGCTCCCTGAGCCGTGACGGTGGCGTTCGGCTGGCCAGATGAGCTGAAGCTGTGGTCGACCCCCACCAGCACTACCTCCTGAAACCCCAGGTGATAGGCGACCTGCATTGCAACGAAGGTGACGGTCGATCCCTCGAAGACCCGCCCGGTGATGCGGGTCGAGAAAGTCTCTGGAGGCGTATAGTCGGTGTCCAGAAACCACACCGGGTCTCGGGCGGGGATCCAGCGGCGGCCCCGCCAGGTCAGGAACTTCGGCATCGCGAGGCCCAGGATTTCCTGGGCGCACTGCTCGATCACCAGCGTGTTGATCGCAACGAAATAGCTGGTCTCAAAGCCTAGTTCGTCGAACATCAAGTAGATCCGATTGAGGCCGAAAGTCACTTCGTTCTTGAGTCGCCGGAGGTCCGTCCGCTGCAGGCTGGGTCCGTTACCGATGATGAAGCAGCGCTCGCCCAGATGAGTATTCTGCAAGTCGGCGAGCTGCGTTTGGCTGGCACGCAGGCGCGAATCGAATAGCCGCGCAACCTGATGCCGCGCCCGGTTGTACCACCACCAATACGGTGCGGTGAGCCTCCGCCAGAGCGGCGGCGGCACAAGCTTGCGAACCGCGTAGATCGCTTTCAATCGGCTGTCCACTTGCACTGATTCTGTGTGTCGGCACGGTCGTGGCTGAGCACATCAAGCTCTGAGGTCAATCCGGATTGATCAGCTTGAAGAGCTTGCTATACACGCCAAGCAGAAGGAAGCGCGCCGGTCGGGACCGCAGGAATCGTACCCAGAGCGAGTGTCTGCGGCCAGGCAAGCCGGGGGGTCGGCCGTCTCCCGACCGAGCAGGGATCTCGCCCCGGCGCTCATCGCTCAGCACGTTGCCCAGATGTCTGCTGGTGCGCTGGCGGGTCGCCAGGCGCAAGTATCCGGCCCGGTTCAAAGACTGATCCAGGTCGGTCATTTCGCCCATGAGCTGTCCGCTCCAGGTCGCCGGCAGGCACTGCTGGATGGCAGTCTTTGGAGCGATAAACTGGTCGTGGTTGGCGGCGGCGAACGCCTGCACCCCGCCCCGTTCGATCAGGTACTCCTGCTGCGCGGCGGCTTCCTGTAACGCCATCCCGGAGTCACGCCCGGTGCTCAGCGCCCAATCCGAGATCCAACCCTCAGGAATGAACTTCCCGCTCTGGATGCTGATCTCGGGTTCCTGCTGGGCGAGCTTAAGCGCCGCATCCATCCGACTCGTTTCAAACATGCTGGGGACGACGTAACCGCCGACCATCCCGACCCTCGGAAAGGCATCCATAACTTCGAGCTGCGATTCCATCCATCCCGGATAGAAATAGAAATCGTCGTCGCAATAAGCCACCAGCTCGCCGGGGGCCGATCTGAAGATGATCTGAAAAGCACCAACCTTGCCAAGGTTGGTCGATGAGCGGATCAGCAGCTGGATCGCGCCGTCTCGCTGCAGACCATCCAGATACCCGCCCGCTTCGGCGCACGATCCGTTGTCGAACACCAGCAGATCGTACGGAGGAGTTGTATTCGCGGCCAGGCTCTGGAAGCAGAGCTGCGTCACCGAGAGCCGGCCCTGATAGTAGCCGGTCAAGTGCGGGATATGGACCAACACCGCCACCGTCACCCTTTGAGGCGCGTAAGTGGAGGTCTTGGTTCTGGATGGGTTCATTCCGACGCGCGCCATGATCTGCGACTGCTGTGGCTATATGGCCCCGAAGCGAGGTGCGTATAATACCGCAGCGATCCTCCTGCGCACCATGTACCGTCTCGCAACGCCAAGCCCGCCGGATCGCCCATCAGGCCGCTGTCAACCTCGATCGCCGAGACCCGAACGAACTTCGTCAGAGTGGCCGCCTTGGTGCTCCTGGGGCTGATAGGCGGCTGGCTGATTTACCATGCGACTCGCTGGGGCCCCTGGGCCTTCAGCGACGCGACCGGCTACATCCAGGCGAGCCGCAACCTGTTGGCCGGGCACGGTATTGGGCTGTATCTCCCGACTGGCGAATTCTCGCCTGGTGTGTCGCACCCCCCACTCTATGTGATCAGCCTGGCGGCCGTCAGCGCCTTGGGCAGCGACCCAATCGTTGCGGCTCGAGCACTTGACGTGCTGCTGTTCGCTAGCTTCGTGACCCTCTGCGGGCTGCTCGCGTGGCGCATCTCAAGTTCATACTGGTTCGGCTTGGCCACCGCCGCGCTTTATCTGATTCACCCGCAGCTCGTGCTGATCTTCCTTTCGGCTATGTCGGATTCGTTGTTCGTATTGCTTGGGACACTGGCGCTGCTCCTGCTCACCCGACACCTGGCCACCGGTTCGAACCCCGCACTCTATGGCTCCGCGTTGCTGGCCGGGTTGGCACTTCTCACCCGCTACCCTGGGCTGGCATACCTCGCGACTGGCAGCCTGCTATTGCTCGGCCGCCGTGGGTGGCTACGAACTCGGATAGTCCAAGCATCGGGCTACCTTGCGATCGGCCTGACGCCGACCGGGTACTTCGTGCTGCGTGCCTCGATGCTGGCCGAATCCGAGGCCCCTCGCCAACTCGCCGTCGCCGCCGATCTGCCCGCCACAATGGCCGAGTTCGGCTCCAAGCTGATCAGCGCGCTCTGGACTTGGAAACCGATTCCGCCCGCACCGTTGCTCCCGGGCTGGATCGGGCAGCTACTTGCCTCCGATCCGGTCCGGCAGGTGATGCTGTTGTTGGGGATCGCCGCCGGGATCGCATGCCTGTGGCTCGCTTACCAAGCCCTAACGAGCGGGCCGGGGTCGCCCGACAGCCTGCCCGAGCGCCGGCTGGTTACGGTGTTTGGAACGTTCACCTTGCTCTATCTGTGTTTCTTTCTGGCCGCCTTTACACTCACCTACCCGGTGCCAGACCTCAACTCTCGAACCATGTTGCCCATGCTTCCCGCATTGATCCTGGTCAGCCTGTCGATTGGCAGGATGATCCTGCTCCACTGGAAGCATGTCCCCGCCGCACTGTCACTGGGCGCCGTCATTCTGGCGTCGGCGCTCTTCGGTTACGCCGTCATCAGCGCCGACACGATCGTTGGAATGCACCGCACGGGCCTGGGATACACCGGCCGCGCCTGGCGGCAATCAGAACTCATCGCGCACATCGAGCGCCTACCCGCAACGACACCGGTCATCACCAATGAACCGTCGGCGGTGACCCTGCTGACTGGCAGGACGCCGTATCCGGTTCCTCTGGCCGTGCTGCAAAGCGACGTCTCAACCTTTGGTGACGGGAATACGAATGCGGAGATCGCGTTCCGTGAGCACGGCGGTGTCTTGGTGCTGTTCGAGACCATTGATCAACAGCTGCGAGATTTACATGGAGACGGGGCCGCCGACCGCCGCGAGCTGCTCACTCGGGGTCTCAACCGAAGCTTGCAAGCTCCGGACGGGGCCATCTACGTCAACCCAGCGGACCGTCCCTGAGCGACCTGCTTCCGCTCACGCCTGGCCAGTACGACCAGCGCGATCAACGCCGCCAGCGCCACGCCCCAACCTGATGCCAACGCAATAGAGTAGGGCAGGTCCGCATGGTTGGCGATGTACTCGCCGGTCAGGTCGACTTCCCGCAGTGGGAAGAGCTCGTACATTCCTCTGATTCGCCAGAGCTTCAAATGCTGCCAAAGGTCGTGGCCAAGCAGCAACAGCAGCGCCGTCAGCCCGGCGCGTTTGCCACTCGATAGGCTCGAGTCTCTGATCCATTGCTGAGCGCTCCGCGCGCCCAGCACAACCAAGAACAGCAGCGTGAGAATCGCGAAACGGGACGAGACCCGTTGACTGGAGATCAGCGGAATGCCCAGCAGGTTCACAGGTCGATAGATGCGCCCGATGGATAGGAAGAGCATACCGAACACGGGCACGCTCAACTGCCGCAGCCGAGAGTTCTCCCTTAGACCGAGGCCGATGCCACAAAGCAACAGAAACGCCAGCCCGACCAGGCCAACATAATGGTCGATCTCCCACCATCCCAGCGGGTTGAGCGGACTGACGTCGAATACCTGGGCCTGGATTGGCACCCGGATCTCAACCAGCGAGGCAAGTAGTTGTTGTACCGAGGCAAAGCCGGAGAGGAACGCCGAATCGAATCGACCGACTTCCAACGCCGCCGGCAGGATGCGACCCATGCTCAGCAGGACGGCGGCGGCCGAGGCCTTGAGCGCCGGGCCCCCGAGTCGCGGCTGGCCGAGGGCAAGCAACAACAGGAAGATCAGGCAGATCACGAACAGATGGAATGCGCCCTGCAGGAACATCAGTGTTAGCAGCAAGCCGATCTCGGTCACCCAGCTCCAGCCTGGCACCTGCTCGAGCGATTGCAGGACCAGCAAGATAAAAAACGGCAGCAGGAAATAACCGACCCAATGCATGTTGCCGACGACGATGTGGTCTGTGATGTGGCCGTTGAAGGAAAACAGCAGGAAGACAATCGCAAAGCTGAACGGCGATAACTGCAGTCGCCGGGCGAGGACGAGCAGGCCCGCCATCCCTACGGTGTACAACAACAGGGTATTGGCCAGCACAAATTGACCCAGGTCCAATATGCCTAGCAGCAACACCTGAGGGGAAAGAATCGTGTCGGGGATGGACATGAAGCGGTCGGTGATGTTGCGCAGCGCAGAGCCGTCGGGCATGTGCAGCGGTAGAAGTCCCTGGCGCACCGCGTTCTGGAGGAACGCCAGCCGGTGGCCGGTCCCCTCAGCCCAATCATGCAGCCCAAAGGGAATGTGGCCGCCGTCCAGGATGTAGATCCAGGTCGCAAACCCTACGAGGTATAGAACCGCGACGGTGACCACCCAAGGCCACCTCCGTCCTGGGCCGGGCGGTTCGAAGAACAGCGCCATCACGCCGTCTGACCATCGGACAAGCCTTCGCAGAGTTCGAGCAAGGCTGCCTTTCATGTTGCTCTGGCGCCTGCTTTCCGCGGCCTCGCCAGAGGCTGGGGACTCATCGCCAGCCTGCCGTGGTATGGGCCGTCATGGTATGACAAACACCAACTCGCCGTCCATGTCTCCCACGAACTCCACCTCCAGCGCCGCCAAGTCAGACCGGAAGGTTGCTGAATCGGGATAGGCCGAGCCGGCGACCAGGATGTAACGGACCCCAAGCTGCTGCAATTCGCTGATGCTGGCCCGATCGGGGAATCCTGCCATCACTGGCTGAATTCGCCGATACTGCGGCGGCGGGAAGGCGTTGAAGAAACCGCCCAGGAACGGCTTCCCGTGAACCAGCGTGTAAAAGACGTTCACCTGCTCCTGCTCAAGACTGAATGGGAATTCGGCGACCGCACCATCGCCACTCTGACCGGCAAGCCATTGGTCGACCGCCCGCGGTTGCACGGGTGTCAGCTGCCCGAATGGGCCGGGATAAAAATCGAGCAACACCAGCGCCGTCAGCACGACCAGCAGGACGATGCCCCGGCGTCCCCCGACCCTGCGCCGCAAGCGCGCCGCCCCGAGACCCGCTAGGATGGCCACCGCGAGCAACGCCAGCGCCCCAGCCCGCTTAAATGCGCGCAGTTTGGCATAGAAGGGAATCAACCTCACCAAGACGTAGCCCGGCATCGGAATCGCCGTCGTCTCCCGGCTGAGCACGCCCGCCAGCGGTGGAGGCACGACGACCCGGACCAACTGCTCGTTCCAGTAGAGGTGCGTACCTAGCGCCAGGGTGACCCCGCCGATAAACAGCGCAGACAATCCGAGGATCAGCCTTCGCTGAGAACTATCGCCCCCGATCACAGCCGCGACCGCCAAACCGGTTGAAACCAACCCCAAGTACAGCGTTCCCTCGGTCCAGTGATCGCGCGAGAAGTTATCGCCGACCCACTGCCCCCATAAGAAGTGATCAGTGGAGGGCAGCAGGAAGTCACTGACGCTGGCCGAACCGGCGGAGAGCGAGGCGATCGAGCGATCCGGCAGGCCGGCTTGCAATGCCAATTGAAGGTAGGGCAGCGTGCCGGCGGCGGCCAGCGGCGCGGCGACGGCGACCAGCGCGAGCAGTGGGCGCCAGCGCGTTCGCGCCGGCCACGGTAGCCTGCCACCTATGAGCAGATGGACCAGATACACCGGCACCGCTGCGACCAGCGTGAAGTAGAGGTAGTACTGCGAACTGACCGCAACCAGGCCAAGTCCCAAGCCCCCGACCGCGAGGTCCTTACGGTTAGTGGAGCCCAAGAGCACCGACAGAAAGCCCATGAAGAACAACGGCAATCCAAATGTGCCAAGCAGGTTGAGATGGCCAGCGCGGAAGTGCGCGATGCGGTAAGGAGCGAAGGCGAACACAGTTCCCGCCAGGACGCCTGCCAACGTGTCGCCGCTTGCGCGCTTGACCCAGGTGTACGCCGCCAATCCGGTCAGTGCAAAGGAAAGGATGGCCACCAGGTTGTAGGCAAACACTGGACCCTTGACCATGCTGAACGGGACTCCCAGCAGGCTTTGGGCGATCGCCAGCTCGCTTCTAGCCAACTGCCAGCCTTCGGGGTAGTTAAGCTGCGGCGCGAAGAGTGGCGACACGTGCAGCTGGGTCAGGGACCTCTCGAACCAGCCGATCATCCAGGCGAAGTGCATATTGTCGCCCAGCTGTCCGACTACCGAGTCGCTCATCTCGCGCAGCAGCGGCCAGGTGAAGACTACGCTGGTCACACTGAAGTAAGCGGCGAGCAGGCCGCGGCGGACCCAGTTGGTTTTCAGGAAGTGGCACGGATTCATCTGTGGGTCAGCGCACGTACCTGTCGCATCAAGCAGGACCGTTGC
>CAZGCX010000032.1:0-16872 GCA_964524585.1 uncultured Anaerolineaceae bacterium | reverse complement strand
CTGCTGGCTGCGGTTCCCAGCGTGGTGTATGGGCTGTGGGGGCTGCTGTTCTTCGTCCCGATATTCCTTCGCCCGGTGGCGAAGTTTATTGCCAGCACTGCGGGAAGTATCATTCCCTTCCTGTCTGGTCCGGTCGTGACCTACAACGTCTTTACCGCCGGGGTGGTGCTGGCGATCATGGTGCTGCCCATCATCACGGCTGTCACACGAGAGGTGATGTCCAATACCCCTGAAGCGGAGGTCTTCGCCGCTTTCGCGCTGGGCTCGACCCGATGGGAGATGATCCGCGAGGTGGTTCTTCCCAGGGCCAGACCCGGCATTGTCGGCGCGACGATGCTCGGCATGGGCAGGGCTTTGGGTGAGACCGTCGCGGTCGCCATGCTCATCGGGGGCTCCGAAAAGATCCCTCGCTCGATCTTTGGCGGCGGTCAATCGATGGCCGGCGAAATCGCGACCACCTTTCAAGAGGCCGCCCCGGAGGGTGTCAAAGCGCTGATTGGCATCGGCGTTGTGTTGTTCGTCATTACGGTCATCGTCAATATCGTCGCGCGTTTGGTCGTGCGATTGACCGGCGGCCGGATCAGGGGAGATGCCCGGGTATGAGCAGCACCGAGGCTGGGGAGATGTGGGGAGACAGCTTCCGCCCGCTCACCGAGCGGACGAAGCATGCGGCAGCCCGCAAGCGCCGGGACCTGCTGATGCATGCAGCCTTGATCGGCGCGGTGGTGCTGGCATTGATTCCGCTGGCGCTGATTTTGTCGGAGGTAATCCGCCGCGGCGGCAGCGCCATGACGCCGGAGTTCCTGACCTCGATTCAGGTGATTTCGCTCAGCCGGGAAGGCGGCGGCTATCTGAACGGGCTGTTCGGAACGCTGTACATGGTGGTGATCGGCGTGACGATCTCGGTGCCGCTGGGAATCGCCGCCGCCACCTACGTAGTTGAGTATGCCGACAGCCGACTGGCCCCCTTGATCCAGTTTTTCACCGACGTGATGACCGGAGTGCCCTCGATTTTTGTCGGCCTCTTCATCTACTCCATTCTGGTTCAGAATGGATCCGGATTCTCCACCCTGGCCGGTGGGCTGGCGATCAGCCTGCTCATGATCCCGATTGTTGCCCGAGCTTCGGAGGAGGTCATCCGGCTGGTGCCGGATAGCTTGCGGAATGCCGCTTACGGCTTGGGCGCTCGACGCTGGCAGGTGGTGATGAAGGTCGTGCTGCCAGCTTCGGCGGGTGGGCTGGTCACCGCGACCATGCTGGCGGTGGCGCGAGCAGCCGGGGAAACCGCCCCGCTCCTGCTGACCGCGTTTGGGGCATTCGAGATCGTCCCACAGCTGCTGGGCAGGCCCCAGGCCGCGCTGCCACTGATCATCTACAACGAGGCGCGCGGCCCGTTTGAGCCGGCCCACGCCCGAGCCTGGGCCGGCGCACTCGAGCTGATGTTGGTGGTACTGGTGTTGACGATCATCGCCCGCACGGTAAGCAACCGATCACAGGCAACGGGGCGCTGACGGCGTGCGCACGGACTCAATGCTGCATCGTTTATATTTGAGCCGATCGGAGTGAGGCGTGGGGAATGAGATCAGATTGGGGCCAGTTTTGACCGAGATTGCCGAGATGCGGTCAGGGTCTATGCCAGACGGCCTCGCCAATGAACCTGCCCGGCTGCCCCCAGTCCTCTCGGCCGAACGCCTGACGGTCTACTACGGGGACTATCGGGCGGTGCGCGACGTGACGATTGACTTCGCCACCCACAAGATTACGGCCCTCATTGGGCCCTCCGGCTGCGGCAAGTCGACCGTACTCCGCTCGTTCAACCGAATGAACGACCTGGTGCCGGGTGCGCGGGTCGAGGGCTTGGTCAGCTATCACGGCGAGGACATCTATCACCCGGAGGTCGACCCGGTCGAGATCCGACGCCGGATCGGAATGGTGTTTCAGAAGCCAAATCCCTTCCCCAAGAGCATCTACGAAAACGTGGCCTGGGGAGCTCGCATTAACGGCTATAAGGACGATATGGACGAGTTAGTCGAGCGTGCTCTCCGCCGGGCAGCGCTGTGGGACGAGGTGGTCGACAAACTCGATCAAAGCGGGCTGTCGCTATCGGGCGGCCAGCAGCAGCGGCTGTGCATCGCCCGCGCCATTGCAGTTCGCCCGGACGTGATCCTGATGGACGAGCCGTGCTCCTCGCTCGACCCAGTGGCCACCTTGCGCATCGAGGACCTGATGCGCGAGCTGGCCGAGGACTACACGATCGTGATCGTGACCCACAACATGCAGCAGGCAGCCCGGGTGTCGGATTTCACCGGCATGATGATGTTGGGCGACGACCGGGCTGGCGAGATGATTGAGTACGACAAGACCCAAAAGATGTTTACTCGCCCGCGGGACAAACGAACCGAGGACTATGTCACTGGCAGGTTTGGCTAGCCATGCGCCTGGCGATCATTTCTGACATCCACGGCAATTTGCAAGCGCTGAAGGCGGTCTGGACTGATCTGGAGGCGCAGCGACCGGACCGGGTGTATTGCCTGGGAGACCTGGTGGGTTACGGTGCCCACCCTAACCAGGTCACCGAGTTCATCCGTGAACGAAACATCCCGACTCTGATGGGGAACTACGACGAAGGGGTTGGTTTCGACCTTGATGATTGCGGCTGCGTCTATCGGGATCCTGAGTTGAAGCGCCTGGGTGACATCTCACTGTCCTGGAGCCGCGAACACACCAGCGCCGAAAACAAAGCCTACCTGCGCTCGCTGCCGATTCAGATCCGCCCGGAAGGCGCGCGCCCGCGGCTGCTGCTGGTACACGGCAGCCCGCGCAAGATGAATGAGTACCTGTTTGAAGATCGTCCCCGGGCGACCTTCGAGCGGATCGCAATACTGGCGGATTGCGACGTGTTGTTGTTTGGCCACACCCATGTGCCCTACACCAAGCGAGTGGCCGGCACGCTCTTCGTAAACACCGGCAGCGTTGGCCGCCCCAAGGACCGAGACCCGCGCGCCGGCTATGTGTTGCTGGAAACTGGGCGGCGTCCCAAGGTTCAGATCCGACGGGTGGAATACGATCTCAGCACGGCGGCAGAGGCGATCCGCTCGACCAGTCTGCCAGACTACTATGCGAGCGAGCTGACCACTGGAGGCAAGCCGCAAGCGACAGCCGGAGAGGCGCGCCCCGAGCTGACCAAGGCTGCGCTCGGAACCAGCCCCAGCGAGGTCGGGCAAGCTGCCAGCTGATGGCCAGTTCGCATGCGCACGCCCGCGGGACGCTGGATCGTGAGATCGGCGCGCTGCGCGAGAAGCTGCTGGCGCTGGGAGAGATGGCGGACGACACCATCGCTGATGCGATGCAAGCGCTGCGCGAGGTAAACACCCAACTGGCCCAACGCATCATCGATGGCGACGCGGTCCTGAACGATCTGCGCTTCCAAATCGAGGAGAGCTGCCTCTCGATTATTGCCACCCAGCAGCCGGCGGCCGGCGATCTACGTCAGGTGGTGGCGGCTATGAACATCGTGGTCGATTTGGAGCGAATCGGCGACCACGCTGCCGGGGTAGCCAAAACTGTGCACCGGATGGAGCAGCCGTACTTCACCGCGTTGCCGGAGAGTCTGGAGCGCATGGCCGCGCTCACCCAGCAGATGCTGCGCCAGGTGCTACAGGTCTACGCCGAATCCGACGTCGATCGGGCCTACAACGTGGCCCGCATGGATGACCGGATCGACAGCAGCTACCAAACACTGTTCCGCGAGCTGTTGGAGCAGATGCTGCATGAGCACGGCCTCACGACCAATGCGCTGTACCTGCTCTTCGCTGGGCACAACCTCGAGCGGATCGGCGATCGGGTCACCAACATCGCAGAACGGGTGATCTTCACCTCCAGCGGCGAAATGCACGAGCTCAACCCCGAGCCGGACGACGCCCGAGTCTCCTGAGTCACAATCGAATCCTGCGCCGCCGACACGCACCTGCTGGCACGGCCCCGAGAAGCCGAGAACCTGTGGCATAATCCCGCGCCGGCCTGGTTGTTAGCTCGTTGTAGGCCGAATCCAGCGAGATTTCACTTAGATTGAACTACTGGCACCACCAACCGTCCGTGCAGGGGTGATTCGGGAGGAATCGATGACGATAGTGGCACCAACGCAGCTCAAGCAATTGGCCGATTACCGTGGGGTGGCGCCCGACCACACGCTCGATTCCATCCAGGAGAAGTCGGCCGCGCTGGGGAAGGCGCGTATGGTCCACGTAAACGCCACCAGCCTGGGGGGTGGGGTGGCGGAGATTCTGGACAACTTCGTACTGCTGATGAACGACGTCGGCGTGCGGACCGACTGGCGGGTGCTCCACGGAACCCCGGATTTCTTCGAAGTCACCAAGAAGTTTCACAATACGCTGCAAGGGAACCGCGAGCTCAGCTTCAGCGATGAGGAGTTCGAGCTCTATCGGCACATCAACCGGCGCTTTGCCCGGTTCGTCGATCTGGATCACGACTTCGTGATCATTCACGACCCGCAGCCGGCAGCGCTGGTCGAGTACGTGCCTCATACGAATCCCTGGATCTGGCGTTGCCATATCGACATCACCAATCCCAACCCACAGGCCTGGGATTTCATGGAACCGTTCGTCGAGCAATACGATCGCATGATCGTCTCGGCCGAAGGCTACAAACGGCCGGACCTCAAGGTGCCACAGCAGATTATTTCGCCTTCCATTGATCCACTGTCACCCAAGAACATGGACCTAACGGAGGCCGAGGTGGCCGAGGTTCTGGCGATGTACGGCGTCCCGACCGACAAGCCCTACATCACCCAGGTCTCACGTTTCGATCCCTGGAAGGACCCAGAGGGGGTGCTTGCGGTTTGGGAGTTGGTGCGCAAACAGTTCGACTGTCGCCTGATCTTCTGCTATGCCATGGCCTCCGACGATCCGGAAGGCGTCCGTATTTACCAGCACATGGGCGAGGTCGCCAAGCCGCACCTGGAGCGCGGCGACGTGGTCTTCGTGCGCGGCGACGACCCGAAACTGGTCAACGCGCTGCAGCGCAGCTCGCAGGTGGTCATTCAGAAATCCACCCGCGAGGGGTTTGGGCTGGTGATCACCGAGGCGATGTGGAAGGGCACGCCGGTGGTGGCCTCCAACGTCGGCGGCATACCCACCCAGATCGTCGACGGCGACTCCGGCTATTTGGTGGATCCACACGATTTCGATGCCTGCGCCGAAGCGGTGGTGCGTTTGCTGGAAGATCGCGACCTTGCCCAACAGATCGGGCACAACGCCCGTGAGCGGGTGCGCGAGCACTTTCTGGTCACCCGTCACATGTTGGATTATCTGGAGCTGATGCTGAGCTTCTGACTGGGCGGCCCGGCTGTCACTCAAGAGCGACGGCCGGAATCCTCTGCGACGTCCGGTGGGGCGCACCACGGTGCGCCCTTTTAATTCCCCAGGGAGGCAGCGTCTGTCGGGAGGAAGCCATCCTACCGTCAGGGAGCCGCGAGCTCGACATGTATAATCCGCGGCTGTGGCCACCCGCACCAAGCCCACTGAACCCGTTTCCAATGCACTCGCTGACCAAGGACGAGGTGCCTGGCATGCCCTGGCCGTCGCGCAGGTTGCCAAACTGCTCGGCGGGTCGCCTCGAGACGGTCTTTCGGTAGGGCAAGCCGCCGAGGCGCTCTCAACCTACGGCCGCAACGAGCTGGCTGAGGCGCCTCCCTCCGCCCTGTGGCGCCAGGTGCTCGATCAGTTCGACAACTTCTTGGTGGTCATTCTGATGCTGGCAGCGCTGGTGGCCGGCCTGGTTGGAGACTATGTGGAGGCGGTCGCCATTCTGCTGATCGTGATCCTGAACGCCGGGCTGGGCGTGGTTCAGGAACGGCGGGCGGAACAGGCCATGGCCGCCTTGCGTAAGTTAAGCGCGCCCGACGCACAGGTGATCCGCGACGGTCACCGACAGAGTATCCGCGCTCGCGAACTGGTCCCGGGGGATTTGGTGCTGCTGGAGGCCGGCAACTACGTCCCGGCCGACCTGCGGCTGCTGGAAACTGCCAACCTGCGGATCGAAGAGGCGGCGCTGACCGGCGAGTCTGCCGCAGTCGACAAGGACGCAAAGCTGGTATTGCGACCGGATGCCTCGCTGGGTGATCAACACAATATCGCCTTTAGCGGAACCTTGGTGTCCTACGGTCGGGGCCGCGGTCTGGTGGTCGAGACCGGGATGCACACCCAGATCGGCAAGATTGCCACCATGCTGCAGACCGTGGAAACCGAGCCGACCCCGCTGCAGCTCCGCCTCGATCAGTTAGGCAAGGTCTTGGGTTGGTCTGCTCTGGTGGTCTGCGCCGGCGTGTTTCTGATCGGTTGGCTGCGCGGCTTCGAATTGCTGGAAATGTTTCTGGTGGCGGTCAGCCTGGCCGTGGCGGCGGTACCGGAGGGACTTCCGGCAGTGGTCACCATCACGCTGGCATTGGGGATGCGCGAGATGATCCGCCATCATGCGCTTATCCGCAGGCTGTCTTCGGTCGAGACTTTGGGCTCAACTACCGTGGTGTGCTCGGATAAAACCGGCACGTTGACTCAGAATCAGATGACTGCTACCCGGCTGTGGGTGGACGGCACCACCTTTCAACTCGATGGATCGCCAGCCGGCGGATTCTCGGTGGACGACCAGCCGGTCAATCTGGACGAGTATCCGGCCTCCACCACCGCATTGTGGGTGGCGGTTTTGGACAACGACGCGGAGTTCGAGACTTTCGAAGATGGCTCCTATGAGGTAGTGGGGGATCCGACCGAAGTGGCGCTGATTGTGGCAGCCAATAAGGCAGGCGCCCGGCGCGCCGAGTTGGAGCAGGCCTATCCGCGCATCGATGAGATCCCCTTCGACTCGGCGCGCAAACGGATGACCACCGTACACAAGGTGCTGAAGCCCAAGCCGGAGGATGCCAGCCCGTTCTACGATGGCAGCCTGCACGAGTGGGAAGTGGTCGCCACCAAGGGTGCGCCGGACGTGGTGCTGGACCTGTGCACCCGCTACCAGACCATGCAGGACGAGGCTCGGCTACTGGACGAGGCGGCCCGGCAGCGAATCCTGCAAGCCAACCAGCAGATGGCCCAGCAGGCGCTGCGAGTGATCGCCGTGGCCTATCGGGTGGAGCGCGATGTTCCGGATCAGGCCACGCCCGAAACGGTGGAGCTCGACCTGATCTTTGTGGGCTTGATCGGAATGATTGACCCGGCCCGACCGGAGGTTCCGCCAGCGCTGACTCGCGCCCGCCAGGCTGGAGTACGCACCATCATGATCACCGGAGACTATCCGGACACCGCCCGTGCCATCGCGCAGGACATCGGCCTGCTCGACCAGGAGGGGGAGGTGTTGACCGGCCGTCAACTGGAGCAGATGAGCGATGAGGACCTGCGCCAGGAAGTTGGCCGGACGCATGTCTACGCCCGGGTCTCTCCCGAACACAAAGTGCGGATCGTGGATGCCCTGAAGTACAACCAGCAGGTAGTGGCGATGACCGGCGACGGAGTAAACGATGCCCCGGCCCTGAAGCGATCCGATATCGGAATCGCGATGGGGATCACCGGCACCGACGTGGCCAAAGAAACCGCCGACATGGTACTGACCGACGACAACTACGCCAGCATCATCGATGCCATCGAACAGGGGCGGGTGATTTACGCCAATATCCGCAAGTTCGTATTCTATCTGCTCTCCTGCAACCTGGCCGAGATCCTGAGCATCCTGGTCGCCATTGTGGCCGGGCTCCCATCGCCGTTGACCGCCATTCAGCTGCTCACGCTGAACCTGGTCACCGACGGCGCCCCGGCGCTGGCATTGGGGCTGGAGGCTGGCGAACCGAACATCATGCTTCAGCCGCCCCGGCCGACCCGCGAGCCGATCATCAATCGCGAGATGTGGATTCGGATCGGAATCCAAACCGTTGCCATCAGCGCCGTCACCCTGGCTGCCTACGGGATCGGCTTGGCGCGCTTCCCCGAGGCGGCCAGCACCATGGCGTTTGCCACGCTGTCCTTCTCGGAGCTGTTGCGGGCATTCACCTCCCGCTCTGAGCACTATTCGCTGCTCAAGATTGGTCTGTTCAGCAACCGCGCCATGATCTATGCGGTGCTCTCCTCAGCTGCAATGCTGCTGGCGGTGATCTACGTGCCGGCGCTGGATCCGGTCTTCGATACCGTCCCATTGAGTCTGCAGCACTGGAGCTACGTGCTGCCCCTGCTGCTGGTTCCGGCTGTGGTGGCCGAACTCACCAAACTGGCAAGACCGTGGCAGAGTCCCGCTGCCGATGAGCCACGGCTATAATCGCCTTGATTGACCTCTTGTAAGAACATTAGTCCGATCGGATCACTCCATCGGATCCAAACCTCGAGGCGAATCCAGTGGGCGCGGTGCTGAAGACACATTCACTCACCAGGCGGGCAGCTTTGGATCGGATCCATCGGCGCCGACCGAAGTCGATGGCGGTCCTGGCGCTGGCTGTGCTGTTGCTGGGCGCATCGGCCTGCGCGACCCCCGCGGCGGCACCCACCGGCGTGATGCGCGTGGCGATGCAGGCCATCGATCGGACCGATCCGGCATTCATCTCCAGCGATAGTGAAGTGTTCTTCGCCAACCATGTTTACGACTACCTGGTTGACATCGACCCGCACAACCAGATCGTACCCAGGCTGGCCACTGACTGGAGCGTGAGCGACGACGGGCTGAGCTACCGGCTGACGCTGGCCAACGACGTGACGTTCCACAATGGCGACCCGCTTCATGCGGCGGATGTGGTCTGGACTTTCCAGCGCCTGGCGGACGCCGAATTGGGCACCCCAACCGCCGACCTGTACCGGCACGTGCGATCGATCGAGGCCACCGGCGAGCTGGAAGTGACTTTCACGCTGGATGAACCGAACCCGTTCTTTCTGTACGACCTGAGCGACAATCACGCGGTTGTGCTGCAGGCCAATACCGCCGATCCGTCAACCTCCTTCAATGGGACCGGACCGTTCCAGGTCGAAAGCTATTCACCAGAGGACCGCCTGGAACTGACCGCCAACCCGGATTACTTCGTCGACGGAGTTCCCAAACTGGCCGGGATTGAGCTCATCTTCTTTGCCGATGAAAACGCCACGGCCGACGCACTGCGCGGCGGACAGGTGGACTTGATGCTGCGCATGAGCACTCCAATCTTCGAGACTCTGCAAGCCGTGCCGGGGGTCATGACCTACGAGGTGCCGACCAACGGTTTCGATCTGATTCGGTTGCGCACCGACCGCCCTCCAGGGAATGACCCACGTGTGGTTCGGGCGTTGAAGCTGGCGACCAATCGGGCTGAGATTCTGCAGCTGGTTCAGGGCGGTCACGGCGCTGCCGGGCGCGATAGCCCGATTGGGCCGCTGTTCCGCGAGTACTACTCAGAGGCCACCCCCCTGCCGCAACCGGACCCTCAGGCAGCCAGCCAGTTGCTGGCACGTGCCGGTTACCCAGATGGCTTGCGGCTGCAATTGCATACCCCGGATACCGGAGGTCGGCCAGATCTGGCCACGGTCTTGAAGCAGCAGTGGGCGGCGGCCGGCGTCGAGCTGGAGGTGCTGGTCGAGCCGGAGACCGTGTACTATGGCGATGACCTCTGGTTGGAAGTAGACCTCGGGATCACTGGGTGGGGTTCACGGCCGATTCCTCAGTTCTATCTCGACGTTATGCTGGTCTGTGGCGCAGTCTGGAACGAGTCGCATTTCTGCGATTCGGAATTTGATCGGCTGGCCTCGCTGGCCGGTTCCACCATGGATGAGAGCCAGCGGGTGCAAGCCTATCAGCAGATCCAGCGTATTCTCATCGAACGTGGGCCGGTCATCATCCCCTACTTCTTCGCCCAGTTTGCCGCGATCCGAGAAGGCTTTGACGGGTTTCAACTGAAGGCATTCGCCGGCCGCACCGATCTCAGCCGGGTAGGCGTTCTGCCCTAGGCCGGAGAGGAACCGCCAGTACCTACGGGGCCGGTGTGACTCTGAACACCACCATGACGGGCGCCAGCCCCATCCGAGGCTGGCGCCCGTTGGCGATTCTCTCCCGGCTTTACCAGCGGCCGGCCTCGGCGCTTGGCACCAGTCTGGTGGCGCTGTTCCTTTTGTTGGCGCTGCTGGGCCCGTGGATCGCTCCCTATCAACTCAACCAGCAGATCGCGTTGGATGCTCGTCAGCCGCCGTCGGCCGCACACTGGCTGGGAAGCGATCACCTGGGTCGAGATGTTTTCAGCCGGGTTGTGCTGGGGGCGCGGGAGATCCTGCTGCTGGCCGGCCTGGGGACCGGCCTTTCGGTCGCCGTCGGCACCAGCCTGGGGCTGCTCAGCGGATACCTGGGGGGTCTGATTGATGAGGGGCTGATGCGGCTCTTCGACTCACTGCTTGCGATACCGGCGCTCTTGTTGGCACTGCTGCTGCTGGGCAGCGTCGGACCTTCTGACTACAGCGTGCTGTTGGTTCTGCTGGTGGTCTATACCCCCATCGTGGCGCGGGTGGTTCGCAGCGTGGTGCTCTCGACCAAGGCGAAGAGCTTCGTTTCGGTGGCCCGGCTTCAAGGCGAAAGCCTGCCGCGGATTCTGTACCGCGAGATCCTGCCCTCAGTCCTGCCGGCCCTGACCGTTGAAACTGCGTTGCGGTTTTCCTATGCCATCTTCCTGGTCGCTTCGCTGGGGTTCCTGGGGGTCGGGGTTCAGCCTCCGAACCCTAACTGGGGACTGATGGTCAGTGAGGGACGGCAATTCGCGGTACAGACTCCGTGGGCAATCTATGCACCGGCGGCCGCCATCTCGGCTCTGGTCATCGGCGTGAACCTGATGGCGGACGGCTTACGCCGCGCGATACAGGCGCCCGCATGAACGCCTCCACTCAGCCCACGCTCGAGATCTCCGAGCTGACCGTGGGCTACGGCGGCCACTTCGACGCGGTGCGCCAGGTGTCGTTGTCGGTCCAGCCCGGAGAACTCTGCGGGCTGGTGGGCGAGAGCGGCTCCGGAAAGACGACGCTGGCGTTGGCGGTCATGGGCTACCTGCCGAAGGGTGGACAAGTGCGAGCCGGCCAAATTCGGCTGAGTGGCCGGCCGCTGATCGGCTTGGGCTCGGGCGAACTGCGCCAGTTGTGGGGACGTGAACTGTCGATGGTTCCCCAGGACGCATTGGGGGCGTTGAACCCCACGATGCGGGTCGGCCGGCAGCTGATCGAAGCGCATGGCAGCAGGCCTTCGGCCCAGGCGCAGCGTGACGGGGTGCGACTGGTTCAAGCGGTGGGGATCGCAGATGCCGAGCGGGTCTTCCAGCAGTACCCACACCAGCTCAGCGGGGGGATGCTGGAGCGCATCGTCATCGCCATGGCGCTCAGCCAGGAGCCGAGCCTGCTGATCCTGGACGAACCGACCTCCGGCCTCGATTCGACAACCGAAGTCGTCATCCAGGATCTGATTCAGGAAATGATGCATACGCGCCGCACCGCGGCACTGTACATCTCGCACAGCATGGGGGCGCTGGCCAAATTTGCTGATCGAGTGGCGGTGTTGTACGCCGGCGAGCTGGTGGAGCAAGGGCCGAAGTTCGAATTGTTCGAGCGGCCGCTGCATCCGTACACCCAGGGTTTGCTGGACAGCGTGCCGCGTCTGGGCGAGAGCAAGAGAAACATCACACTCCGGGCGATCCAGGGTCGAATTCCGGCGCCGGAACGATTGCCACCGGCCTGCGTCTTCGAGCCACGCTGCCCGATCGCGCAAGAGATCTGCCGCCAGCAACGGCCGCCGCTGGAACAGGTGCAGGGCGGCCGGCAGGTGCGCTGCCACCGCTGGGCGGAAATCCAGGCAGGGACGGTAGATCCGCGGCAGGAGGCCCCCGTCGTGCCCGCGGTGCACCCGGACTCGAGCGCCCCTGCACTGCAGGTCGAGCAGTTGAGTGTCCGTTATCCGGTTGGCGGCCGGTCGGTGCGGCTCGGCCGCCGGCTCGAATTGCCAGCGCTGGACACAGTGAGCCTGGCGATCGGGCGGGGTGAGACCTACGGCCTGGTGGGCGAGAGCGGCAGCGGCAAGACCAGCCTGGCGCGCGCGGTCATCGGTCTGGTGGAGCCGCGCGACGGAACCATCCGCCTGCACGGCGCGGAGCTGGCGCGCCGATTAACCCGACGATCCCGCTCCACCCTCCGCCAACTGCAGATGGTGTTCCAGCACCCGGAACAGGCGCTCAATCCGTATCTGACGATCGCGGAGAGCCTGGCCCGGCCACTGATCAGACTGGCTGGACGGTCCAGGCCGGATGCGGATCAGGAGGCTGCGCGGCTGCTGGTGGCGGTGGGCCTGCCCCCCGAGTACGGCCGGCGCTATCCGGAGCAGTTGAGCGGGGGTGAGCAGCAGCGGGTTGCCATCGCCCGTGCCTTTGCCGCCCTTCCCGAGCTGGTGCTGTGCGACGAGCCGGTCTCGTCGTTGGACGTATCAGTTCAGGCCACGATTCTGAATTTGCTGACGCAGCTCCAGATCGAACATCGCACCAGCATGCTGTTCATCTCGCATGACCTGGCAGTGGTCGGATACCTGGCGGATGAGATCGGCGTGCTGTACCTGGGCCGGCTGATGCAGAGCTCGCCGGCCAGCCAGTTGTTTGAGCCGCCGTACCATCCCTACACCGAGGCTCTGCTTTCGGCCATTCCGCTGCTCGACCCGCGCGCCAGCCAGGAGCAGGTCCGGCTGGAGGGCGAGCTGCCCAGCCTTGCAGCACCACCCAGCGGATGCCCATTTCACACCCGTTGCCCGCGGTACCTGGGCCAGATCTGTGTCGAACAGGAACCGCCGTGGCAGGAGGACCAGCACGGGAATCGGATCTTCTGTCACATCCCGTTGGCCGAGCTGCGGCAGTCCCAGGCCCGGGTGTTCCGAATGCGTGACCGGGAACCCTGAAATGCTGGCCTACCTGCTGCGACGGCTCGGATTCCTGATGCTGACTTTGGTACTCACCTCGCTGATCATCTTCACAGTGACCCAGCTGCTCCCCGGCGACGTGGCGCGCGTGATCTTGGGGCGCGAAGCCGGAGAGCCGGCGCTTCAGGAATTGCGCGCCGAATTGGGGCTCAACGATCCGGCGCCGATCCAGTACCTGCACTGGGCGGTCGGGTTCGTACGCGGAGACTGGGGGCAATCGTTCAGTTCGGGCGCAGCGGTGCTCCCGGTGGTTGCAGAACGACTGCGCAATTCCTTGATGCTGGCGGCGGTCACCCTGGTTATCTCGGTGCCGCTGGCACTTGGGCTGGGCGTGATCGCCGGGTCGAACCAAGACCATCCAATCGACACCGTTATCAACATCACCACGCTCTCGGTGGTCGGGCTGCCCGAGTTCGTCACCGGGGTGCTATTGATCCAATTGCTGGCCTTTCGCCTGCAGTTGCTTCCCGCCAATTCCTCGATCCGGCTTGGCACCGGCTTCGTCGAGGCGCTCCCAATGCTGGTGCTGCCCGCACTCACCGCCTCGCTGGTCTTGCTGGCTTACATCGCCCGGTTGACTCGGGCCGGGGTGATCCAGGAGCTGGACAAACCGTACGTTCGGGCCGCGGCCTTGCGTGGACTGAGCCGGGCGCGCCTGGTGCTGGGTCACGTGCTGCGCAACGCGCTTCCGCCGTCGATCACCGTGATCGCCATTAGCTTCGGCTGGCTGATCAGTGGGCTGATCGTGATCGAGAACGTGTTCAACTATCCGGGACTGGGCCGCCTGATGGTCTTCGCCATCGATCGGCGGGACATCCCGATGTTGCAAGCGATTTCGATGGTTACGGTGCTGGGGTACGCCATGGCCAACCTGGCGGCCGACCTGCTGTACGCCTACCTCAACCCGCAGGTGCGGTTGAAATGAGCCAGGTCAGCAGGCGGGCGATCGCCGCATTGACCGTGCTGGGAGTATTGATCGGCGCGTGGGCAGTCATCGTCCGGCAGCAGCGTGAGGCGCCGGCGGTGCCGGAATCACCGCCGGTACGGAACGCGCTCGAGCTGTCGGACGCGCTGCGGCGGGCCGGGTTCGCGGTGACTTGGGTAGGCCCGATTGAGCATCCGGCGCTGGACATCCCCGGCCAACGGTTGCAAATCGATGGGACCGAGATCCAGGTGTTCGAGTTCGATTCGGAGGCCGAGCGCAGCCGGACGGCGGGAAGTATCGACGGGGACGGCAACCTGCAGGGTGTGCCGTTGGCGGACTGGCAGGGTCAACCGCACCTGTGGATCACCGAACGGCTGTTGGTGACCTATCCTGGGCTGGAAGGTGGGACGGTGCTGCTGCTCAGCGCATTGCTGGGTGACCCCATGGCGGTCGAGCCGCCGACCGTCGATGAGCCCTTCCCACCGGCGGTCTCTGCCGCGCAGGCTTGGCTGGCAAACCAGCTCGGTGTCGCACCAGAATGGATCGACGTGACCGATTTCGCGGCTACCCAGTGGCCGGATGGCTGCCTGGGCCTGCCAGCTGAAGGTGAGGAGTGTCCCCAGGATCCGACTCCCGGCTGGGTGATATGGCTGGATTACGACGGACAGCAGGTGGAAGTCAGGAGCGACGAATTCGGGACCGAGTTGAGAACCCCATGAAGCAAACCCATCGGTTGATCGGGCGGGTACGTCGGCCGGTGCGACGCGGCAACGTAGAGCGCTACCTGATGTTGACCCTGCTGAGTTTTGCGGCTTCGGTGGCCGGTACCCGGCTCTTGCTTGAGCTGACCGGCTATCCCCAACTTGGGAACAGCGAGCTGCACATCGCCCACGTGCTGTGGGGCGGGCTGTTGCTGTTCGTGGCTGCGCTGCTTCCGTTGATCTATGCCAACCGCTGGGTCTATGACCTGGGAGCGGTGCTGGCCGGGGTGGGCGTCGGATTGTTCATCGATGAGGTCGGCAAGTTCATTACCCAGAGCAACGACTATTTCTATCCGGCGGCTGCGCCGATTATCTATGTCACCTTCCTGCTGACGGTGTGGGTATACCTCCGGGTGCGCCAGACGAAGAGACCGGACGCACGCGCCCAGCTGTATGAGGCCTTCGAGAGCATGCAAGAGGTGCTGGACCACGATCTGGAGCCCCAGGAGCTATCGCAGCTCCAGGCCAAGCTAAATCACATCTCGGCGGAGAGCCCCGGCACCGCCTATGCCGAGCTGGCTGCCCAATTCCAACAGTTCCTGCAATCGCCGGAACTCAATCTGATCCCCGACCGCCGGTCGTGGTTCGAACGAGCGCTGGACCGGCTGCAGGCCGTCGAGGCGCGGCTGATCACCGAACTGCGCCACCGGGCGATGCTGATCGGAGGGTTGAGCGCGCTGGGTGCGTACTCCATCGGCCGCGCGATTCGGCTCTTGGTCGGATTGGCCGCCTCCGAGCCGCTAGAGCACGAACTCAGCGAGCTGTTCATCGCCGGTCGGATCGGCGGAAGCACTGGCCTGACGCTGTTCTCGACCGAGGTAGCGCTGGAGGGTAGCGTCGGAGCGCTGCTGATCATGGCCGCGCTGCTGCTCATGATTGGACGGGAGCAGCCGGCGCTCGGACTGGCACAGCTCGCGCTCCTGCTCTCGCTGGCGGTGGTGAATCTGCTGACCTTTTACTTCCAGCAGTTCTCTACCATCATCACCGCTGCTCTTCAGTTTGCGTTGCTGCTGGGGGTCGTGCGCTACCGCCGCCGGTTCCTGCTCAGCCCGGAGCAGCAGCATTAGCTAGTCGTGCGGGTCGAAGACCTTCTCGCCTGCCCGGATCGGTACCTTCAGCCGGTTCTCCGGAGGCGTGATCGGGCACGACCAGCGTTCGTTGTAGGCGCAGTACGGGTTGTACGCTAAGTTGAAATCAACCTCGAACTTGCCACCGGGGATGGGCGTGGGCTCCAGATAGCGTCCGGCGCCGTACGTAATTTCACCAGACTGAGAATCGACAAAGGGCAGGAAGAATCCGTCCTCGTTCTCCAGAATCGTCAACTGGGCGGGTTGGCCGTCGACTTCGAATTCGAACCGCCCGTAGCGCCGATAGGTCCGCACGTCTCCAGTGTTGGTTTGGATCTGGATCTGGTCTTGCTGTTCGAATGGCTCAACTTCCACTTCCAGCCGCAGTTTCGGATTCTCGGGAAAGTAATTCAGTCCCGAGAAATCTTGACGCTGCTCCGGCAACAACGGGCTGTGGTGGCTCTCGCCAAAGAACTGGTCCTTCTCTCGCCTGAACTCGTCCAGTTCACTCATTACGGCTCCTCTCACATCCCCCTTTGACGGGACGATTCGGGTGTTCCTTACTGCCCGGCGCGCCGCGTCCGATTCGGCCCGGTGAGGCCAACCGCGCCGCGGCGAGAGTGGCGCCAGGGCGTCAGACAGCGGTCAAATGCCCTGTTAACGATCCTCTTGTGCGGCTCGAGTATCATAGTGTCGCCCAATCACATACGCGAATTCAAGGGTGAGGTGAAATCGGATGGCGAAGATTATCGGAATCGACCTGGGAACCACCAACAGTGTTGTGGCCGTGATGGAAGGCGGCGACCCGGTCGTAATCACCACCGCTGAAGGGGGGCGATTGTGCCCGTCGGTCGTGGCGTTCAGCAAGAACGGTGAACGGCTGGTCGGACAGACCGCCAAACGTCAGGCGGTGGTCAACTCAGAAAACACAGTCTATTCCATCAAGCGATTCATGGGCCGGCACTGGGACGAGGTCGAGACCGAACGCAAGATGGTTTCTTTCGATACGGTCAAGGGCGCCAGCGACGACGTGCGGGTGAAGATCGCGGTCAACGACCGCGAATACACGCCGCAGGAAATCTCGGCCATGATACTCGGCAAGCTCAAGAATGACGCCGAGGCCTATCTAGGCGAGACGATCACTAAAGCCGTGATCACCGTACCGGCT
>CAZGCX010000031.1:1074-16957 GCA_964524585.1 uncultured Anaerolineaceae bacterium | reverse complement strand
GAAGGTATCAGCATCGGTGCGCAAGCGCTGTCCGAAATGCAAGATTGTGCGCAGGCGCGGAAAGGTTTACGTGATCTGTGAGAATCCGCGCCACAAGCAGCGGCAGGGTTAGCTATGGCAAGAATTGAGGGAGTAGACCTTCCGCGCGACAAGCGAACCGTGATCGGCCTCACCTATATTCACGGAGTTGGCCGGGCGTTGGCCGAGAAGACCTTGGCTGAGACCGGCGTCAACCCAAGCACTCGAGTGCGCGACCTTACCGAAGGCGAAGTTGGTCTGATACGCGATCACATTGCTCAGAACTTCACCGTGGAAGGCGATCTGCGCCGAGAGGTGCAGATGAATATCAAACGGCTGGTCGATATCGGGTGTTACCGGGGCCTGCGGCACCGGCGCAGCCTGCCGGTGCGCGGCCAGCGCACCCGTACCAATGCCCGCACGCGCAAGGGGCCCAAGAAGACCGTTGCCGGCCGCGGCCGTCGACGGGGAGCAAAGAAGAAGTAGCCCATGGCCAAGAGCGAGAGCAAGAAAAATAAGGTCAAACGCACCATTTCCCATGGTCAGGCGCACATTCAGGCGACATTCAACAACACCATCCTGACCATCACCGACCCGCAGGGCAATACCGTCGTCTGGGGCAGCGCTGGGGCATCCGGATTCAAGGGTTCGCGCAAAAGCACGCCGTTTGCCGCCCGCAGCGCGGCCGAGGTTGCGATCCGAGCGGCCAAGGATCT
Organism: uncultured Anaerolineaceae bacterium; assembly: GCA_964524585.1. Taxonomy (GTDB): domain Bacteria; phylum Chloroflexota; class Anaerolineae; order Anaerolineales; family E44-bin32; genus JADFRG01. Next base: position 16,223 of record CAZGCX010000031.1, on the reverse strand, counting down.
GGGGCTGCAAGAGGTCGATGTGTTCGTCAAAGGACCGGGCCCGGGCCGAGAGGCCGCAATTCGTGCCATCCAGGCCTCCGGAGTCAAAGTTCGTTCGATCAGTGACGTGACGCCGATTCCGCACAACGGTTGCCGTCCACCTAAGAAGAGGAGAGTCTAGCGGGGAACTTCCGATCGGCGGTTGTCGAATCTGACGACGGCCGGGAGAGGAACTCCGAGTCAACGTATGTCGAAGTACAAAGATCCAGTCTGCAAGTTGTGTCGCCGAGAGGGCGAAAAGCTGTTCCTCAAGGGACAGCGGTGCTATACCCCGAAGTGCGCCTTTGAACGCCGTGAGTACCCGCCGGGCGAACACGGGCGGCAGGCAATGTGGCGCCGACGCCGGGTGTCGGAGTACTGGAAGCAACTGCGGGAGAAGCAGAAGACCCGCCGAGTCTATAACGTGACCGAGCGGCAGTTTCGTCGCTACTATCGGGCGGCGGTCAAGCGGCGTGGTTTGACCGGCGAGGCACTGCTCCAGATGCTGGAGCGGCGACTGGACAATGTGGTCTACCGTCTGAACTTCGCCGAAAGCCGGGCGCAAGGAAGACAGCTGGTGACCCATGGGCACTTCACGGTCAACGGGCGCAGGACGGATGTGCCTTCCATGCTGGTGGAACCTGGCGATGTAATTGCCGTACGCGATGGATCGCGCAAACGAGAATACTTCAAGGGCCTGTCGGATGTCGCAGAGAGCCGCGCGGCGCCCAAGTGGCTGGACCGCAACTCGGCTGAGCTTTCGGCCAAGGTGGTCCAGGTCCCCGAGCGCGGAGACATCGACGCCAACTTTAACGAGCAGCTGATCGTCGAGTACTACTCACGCTAGACCTGGCCCAGCAGCTGAATACGAAGCAGTCAAAACGGGGAGTGTGCAAGTGGCATTAACAACCAATATGGTGATGCCGAAAATCGAGCGTGAAGCCGTCGCTCGAAATTACGGGAAGTTTGTGATCAGCCCACTGGAGAGCGGCTATGGGATCACCATCGGCAACGCGCTTCGCCGGGTGTTGCTCTCGTCGCTGGAAGGTGTGGCGGTCAGCTCGATTCGCATCTCCGACGTCTCCCACGAGTTCTCCGAAATCCCGGGTGTGCGCGAAGACGTACTGCAGCTGATGCTGAACCTGAAGCAACTGCGATTGATCCTGCACGAAGGTGATTCGGCTCGCCTGCGGCTCGAAGTGCAGGGCGAGGGCGTGGTCACTGCGGCGGACGTCATTGCGCCGGCGGAAGTCGAGATTGTCAACCCAGAGCTGTACCTGCTGACGGTTGACGACGACAAAGCGCGCCTGGAGATCGAGCTAAACGTCGATCGCGGGCGGGGCTATTCGCCCTCTGACGAGCGCGGGCGCTTGCCGATTGGCGAGCTGCCGACCGACGCCATCTTTAGCCCGGTTCGCCGGGTCAAATTCGAAGTCGGGCAGGCACGCGTTGGCCAGGACACCAGCTACGACCGGCTGATGATGGAGATCTGGACCGACGGAACGATGAAGCCGGAAGAAGCCCTTAGCCGCAGCGCTGCCATCCTGATGGCGCACCTGAGCGATTTGTCGGGTGTGACCGAAGAGAGTTTGATGGAAGCTGCTGCTCGCGAAGAAGAGCCCAAGATGGCCAGCGAGGTCTACGAGATTCCGATCGAGAACCTGGATCTCTCGGTGCGGGTATTCAATTCGCTCAAGCGCACCGGCATTACCAACGTGGGGGAAGTGCTGGACATGTTGGAGAAGGGATCGGATGCCATGCTCTCGATCCGGAATTTCGGCGAGAAGAGCTTGGACGAGCTGCGTGAGCGGCTTCAGGAGAAGGGCTACCTGGACGACGGAACGGAGCCGGAATCCGAAATGGCAGAGGCCGAGGCGTGAGACATCGCGTCGGTGGCAGTCAGCTTGGCCGCTCGACCGGACATCGCCGGGCCCTGCGGCGCAACCTGATCACCGAGCTTTTCCGGCACGAGCGGATTCGCACCACCAAGGCCAAGGCCAAGGCGGTGCGAGGCGCGTCCGAGAAGTTGATCTCCCTGGCCAAGCACGGCAGCCAGGCCGATGAAGTGCATGCCCGGCGGCTGGCCGCCAGCCGCTTGAACGACCCCGAGGTCGTCAAGAAGCTGTTCGACGACCTGGCCCCACGCTACATGGAACGACCAGGCGGATACACCCGGATCTTGAAGTTGGGTCCGCGACAGAGCGATGGGGCGGAGATGGTGTTGCTCGAACTCGTTGAAGAGTAACGTCGAGCCCGTTCTTTACAAATCAGTCGTCGCCTACGACGGCACCCAGTTCCACGGCTACCAGCGCCAATCGGAGGCAAACCGCACCGTTCAGGCGGTCTTGGAGTCGGCGTTGCGCGGGATCGGATGGTCGGGGGAGTCAGTGCGTGGCGCGGGTCGAACCGACGCCGGAGCCCACGCCCGGGGCCAGGTAGTTGCTTACCGGCTTGCCTGGAACGGCATGCCGGAACAACTGACCGCCGCCCTGAATGCCAACTTGCCGCCGGATCTGGCAGTGCTGAGCAGTGAGCCTGCCCTGGAGGGTTTCGATCCTCGGTTTTCCGCCAGCGGCCGACGCTACTCATACCGGGTGATCGCCAGTGCGATTCCGAATCCGTTTGCCGAGCGGTATGGGTGGCGCGTTTGGCCCCCGCCAACGCTGGAGCGGCTGTCCCAGCTGGCGAAGCTCTTCCTGGGCAGGCGTGATTTCGGCGGATTTGGTCGGGCACCCATTCCGGGCGGGCATTCGATCCGAGAGGTCCGCCGCGCGGAGTGGGCCGAAGGCGAGGACGGCTTGCTGTTTGAGATCGAGGCCGACGCCTTTTTGAACAAGATGGTCCGGCGGGTCGTTGGAGCGCAGGTCCAGGTCGCGCTCGGCCGAAGCGACGAGGCTCGATTGAGCACCGCGATTGCAGATCCATCGCAATTATGGAATGGGCGCATTGCACCCGCCCGTGGACTGTGTCTGGAAACGGTGTACTACGAAGAGCGAAGAGAGCGAATTGCAGAAAACCTACTATCCCAAACCTGAAGACCTTGAGCGCCGGTGGCAGGTGATCGATGCCGACGGTCAAAACCTCGGCCGATTGGCGAGTCTTGCCGCGCGTTCCCTGCTGGGCAAAGACAAGCCGATCTTTACTCCCGGAGTGGATGTCGGCGATTACGTGATCGTGATCAATGCCGCGAAGATCCAGGTTACTGGCCAACGGCTGGACAAGAAAATGTACTATCGGCATTCCGGATATCCGGGGGGAATGAAATCGATCTCCCTGCGCGATCAGCTAGCAAAGGCGCCCAGCGCGGTGATCCGGAGCGCGGTATGGGGGATGCTGCCGCATAATCGACATGGCCGGAAGCTGCTCAAGAAACTGCGGGTCTATCGCGGCCCAGACCATCCGCATCGGGCACAGCAGCCCAGCCGGATGGCGGTGGAGGGCAAGGACTGATGGCTGCTGAATACTATGAGGGTATCGGTCGCCGGAAGGAGAGTTCGGCGCGGGTACGCGTGACGAGCGGCAGTGGGACGATTACGGTCAATGAGAAGCCCGCCGATCAGTACTTCCCACGCGACGGGGACCTGCAGCGTGTGGTTGCACCATTGCAGATTACCGAGTTGGCAGGCAAAATGGACGTGACGGTCCTGGTCTCCGGGGGCGGCGTGTCCGGGCAGGTCGGTGCAGTCCGCCATGGATTGGCGCGTGCGCTGCTCAAAATGGATGAAAGCTTTCGGCCGGCGCTGCGAAAGGCCGGCATGTTGACCCGGGACGCACGCATTAAAGAACGTAAGAAGCCCGGACTAAAACGGGCTCGCAAGGCGCCGACTTACACTAAGCGCTGAACCCGGATCCGAAGAGCGCGGCCGAGGCTGGAGCTTTCGCCTCGGCCTTTACATTTCAGGGAGGAGCCTATGTCTCAAGGAGCCATCGAGTTGGACTCGATCCTGAAGACACTGCAGCTCGAGCCGAGCGACGGATTGTCGATCGCAGACGCCACCCGGCTTGCCAACGCCCACCATCCTCCGTTTGGTCCCGACACCGCCGCGCTGCTGATCAACCTACCGCAAGCTGATCAGGCGGATAGGCTGCAGCAAGCTCTGGCCGGCCAGTACCCAGCGGGTCACCCGATCCGACTGTTGGTACCGAAAGACGACCGCTGGCAGGTGGAGCCGGGCCGACTGAATGACCTCGGCCGCCGAACTGGCGCGCTCCGCCCCGCAGCGGTGCACATTCCGCCGCTGACACAAGCATCATCCTTTGCGACCCTACAGGAAACAGTTGCACATCTGCGTGCGCCGGAAGGCTGCCCCTGGGACCGGGCCCAGACCCATCAGTCCCTGCGCAAGCACCTGCTGGAAGAGACCTACGAGGTTCTCGAGGCGCTTGATGCCGGTGACCTGGCCGCTCTGGAGGAAGAGTTGGGCGACCTGTTGCTGCAGGTGTTGCTGCAAGCTCAGATCGCGTCCGAGTTCGCGGAGTTTAACGCCTTCGATGTCGTGGCCGGGATTCAAGCCAAGCTGGTGCGCCGCCACCCACACGTCTTCGGAGACTTGGAGCTGGCGAACGTGGAACAAGTGCTCAGGAACTGGGAACACTTCAAGCAAGCGGAGAAGGGGAACGGCGTTTTGGACGGCGTGCCGGTCGACCTGCCCGCTTTGGCGCAGGCCGAGGAGCTGCAGGGCAGGGCCGCCCGGGTCGGCTTTGATTGGCCGCAGGTCGAGGGAGTGCTGGACAAGGTCGGTGAAGAGCTTGCGGAACTTGGATTAGCGTCCGATCCTCAGGATCGGGCGCAGGAACTCGGCGACGCGCTGTTCTCGATCGTCAACTACGCGCGGTGGATCGAAGTCGACCCAGAGGCTGCCTTGCGGGAGTCCAATCTGCGCTTCAGGCGCCGATTTGATCGTATGGCACAAACTGCTCGCCAATCTGACCGCCGGATGGACCAGATGGGGATTGAGGAATTGGAGCGACTCTGGGAAGCTGCCAAGCACGAGCTAGGCTGAGGGTGCAGCTTCGGATCGTACTGACGGCGCTCGTCTTGGTGGCAACCGGTGGATGCGCGGTTGCCCCCGCGCGCCTCCCGGCGGCCGAAACGCCGCCTGCCTCGCCTGCAAGCCCGCTGCCAGTGTCGCCCACCGAAGCGACCGCGGTCCCAACCGCCACCGAACGACTTCCCACCGCAACTGCCAGCCTGCCGGCCCCGCCGACCGAAATCCCGACCGACGCGCCCTCGACCGGCGTGGTGCTGGTGGATCAACCGGCAGCGGTTGGCTATCGGGTTCCACTGCTCGTTCGTCACCTGACGCCAACCACCGCCAGCTTCAGCTTCGAGCTTGACCAGCCGCAAGATGGATACCTGTTGTTCAGGCCCGACCTACCCAACGTCGAAGGCTGGTTCACCGTGGGTTTGGAGCCGAGCAGCACGGTGCAGCAGATCACGCTGGATGGGTTGAGGCCAGGACAAACCTATCTGGTGCAGATCGGTCTGGGGGCAGAGCGGGGGGATCTGCATCCGGTGATGCTGCAGGGCGAGCCATGGGGCCCGCAAAGGATCCACGTGCCGCTTGATGGTGCGAATGATTTGCGAGTCGGAGTGATTGGTGATTCCGGATTTGGTGACTCAACCACCGTTCGGCTCACCGAGCTGATGGCTCAACAGCAGCTGGACTTCGTGTTGCATACCGGTGACCTGGTGTACAACGTGTTCGAACAGGACAACGCAATCGATGCCTGGGCGCTGAAGTTCTTCAGGCCGTTTGCGCCGCTGCTGAACGCCGCCCCGGTGTACGCAGTTCCGGGGAACCATGAGTACGACCGCGCGGCGGCCCCGGAGGGCAGGCCGTTCTACTATCTGGCCTTCCCCCCGGGCAGCGACCCAGCCCTCAGCGGCACCCCCGGGTTCCCCTGGTTCGGATTCTCCTACTCGGGAATTCAGTTTCTGATGCTGGACTCGCAGCTGTTTCACGGCGTCGCCGGCCGCAGCGAGCAGACCATCTGGCTGCGCGAGCGGTTGGCCGATCCTGCCTATCGCTACTCGATCGTAGTATTCCATACTCCGCCGTTTAGCAGTGGACTGCATCCGGTGGATGGGCTGGCGCTGCTGGCCGAGTGGACCCCTCTGTTCGAGAGCGCGGCTGTGCCTTTGGTGCTGTCTGGTCACGACCACAATTACCAGCGTCTGCAAGTCAATGGGGTCACCTATGTGGTGAGCGGCGGGGGTTCGAGCGTGCTCTATCCGTACTCGACCGAGGCCGAGGGCGGGCAAGTCTTCGCTCGCCAGAGCCACTTTGTCCTGCTCGAGATCGGGACCGATGCGCTAAACCTCACCGCGATCGGTGCCGATGGCCAACTGCTCGACCAAGCCTCGATCCTGACACCCTAGCGGCCGCGGGCTGGCGAACCGCGCCGCCATGATAAGATTCCTCTCAATTGGCGAGTGTTGCCTGAGATCTCCCCTCGGATCTCGGCCCGTCGATCCACAGCCCCACGGAGGTCAAATCGGTGAATGGATCTAACCCCACACCCAGCCGCTACCCGCTCGAACAACATGGGCTCCACGATTACGGGCAGGCTTACTGGTCGCTGCCGGCTGGGGCGCTGGTCGAACACGTCGCCCGCCAACGCACCGGGCTGCTGACCGAGCATGGCGCGGTCGTGGTGACCACCGGTCGCCACACCGGACGCGCTCCGAAAGATAAGTTCGTCGTACGCCATGGTTCGAGCGCGGACCAGATTTGGTGGGGCCAGGTGAATCAGCCCTTCGATCCCGACCATTTCCGGCAGCTCCACCAGGAGATCGTGGATCGTTGGCAGGGCACCGACCTGTACGTTCAGGACCTGGAAGCCGCTGCACAGCCCGACCTCCGGCTGCCGATTCGAGTGGTTTCGGACAGCGCGTGGCATTGCCTGTTCGCGCACAATCTGTTCATCCGACCTGCCCGATCGTCGCTTGCCTCTCATCGACCGGAGTTCACCATCCTGCATTCGCCCAGTTTCATGGCCGACCCGGATCGGCATGGCACCAACTCGGGTGCGTTCATCGTGCTGGACCTGGAGGCTGGCCTGGTGCTCATCGGCGGCACCAGCTACGCGGGGGAGATCAAGAAGTCGATTTTCACCGTGTTGAACTACCGGCTGCCGCTGACCGGCGTGCTGACCATGCACTGCTCCGCCAATCTGGGCCCAGATGGCGATGTCGCCTTGTTCTTCGGGCTATCCGGAACCGGCAAGACCACCCTGTCTTCGGATGCGACTCGATTTCTGGTCGGTGACGATGAACACGGCTGGAGCGATGCAGGAATCTTCAATTTGGAGGGTGGTTGCTATGCAAAGACCATCCGGCTGAGCGCAGAACATGAGCCGATGATCTGGGGGGCTACCGAACAGTTCGGCACGGTGCTGGAGAACGTGATCTTGGACGAGACGACTCGTCAGGTGGACTTCGACGATGGCCGTTTGACCGAGAACACCCGCGCCGGGTACCGAATCGATGTGCTGCGGAATTATGTCGAATCTGGGACAGCAGACCATCCGCAGAATGTCTTTTTCTTGAGCGCCGACGCATTCGGCGTGATGCCGCCGATCTCCAGGCTCTCACCCGAGCAGGCCATGTACTACTTCCTGTCCGGATACACCTCGAAGCTGGCCGGCACCGAGAAGGGTCTGGGCGACGAGCCGCAGACAACCTTCTCCTCTTGCTTTGGTGAACCGTTCCTCCCGCTGCATCCGACCAGGTATGCAGAACTGCTCGGCCAACGGATTGCGCGGCACGGGGTCAAGGTTTGGCTGATCAACACCGGCTGGACCGGCGGGCCGTACGGCGTCGGGGAGCGGATCCATCTTCCGCACACTCGGGCGATGGTCCAGGCCGCGCTAAGTGGCCAACTGGATCAAGTTCCAACTCACCAGCATGAGATCTTTGGCTTGCAGATGCCCGCCAGCTGCCCCGGGGTGCCCGAACAGGTGCTCGACCCCCGTGCCACTTGGGCCGATCCCGCGGCCTACGACCGCAGCGCACGGAAACTGGCCGATCGCTTTGTCGCCAACTTCGAGCAATTTGCCGGGACGGTTGATTCAGACGTCACACGGGCCGGGCCGCTGCTCTCGGTAACCTAGGGATGTCGGGCCTGGTCGAGATCGAGGGTCTGACCAAAACCTACATCGAGGCCGGGCGGGAGAGGACCGTGCTGCATGACCTGACGGTCGAATTCCAGCGCGGCGAGATTGACGCCATCCGCGGCCGGAGCGGCAGCGGCAAGACGACCTTGCTCAATTTGATTGCAGGAATCGACGAGCCGACCGCCGGCCTGATTCGGGTCAACGGCGCCGAGCTCTCGCAAATGAGTCCCGAGGACCGGGCGCGCCATCGCCGCAGCAGCATTGGCTTCATCTTTCAATTCTTCAACCTGATACCCACGCTGACCGTGCTCGAGAATGTGAGCCTGCCCGCCGAGTTGAGTGGCAAGTCGTTGGAGCAGGCTGAAGATCGAGCCAGGTCGTTGCTGGAAGCCGTGGGTTTGGGCGACCGAGAGCGTGACTTCCCCGACCGACTTTCAGGGGGCGAGCAGCAGCGGGTGGCGATTGCCCGGGCACTGGCCGAGCGCCCCGATCTGATCTTGGCTGATGAACCAACCGGAAACCTGGATCCGGCGACCGGCGAGCAGGTGCTGACGTTGCTGGAGGATTTGGTTCGGGAGCATCAGGTGACCCTGATACTGGCCACTCACAGCCATCAGATCTCGGAGAGCGCCGACCGCCAGTTCGAGATCGAAGGCGGACGGCTGGTTGAGCATACCGGCCGACCCGAAGGCTGACCACCGGTCCTGATGCGGGCGAGCGATCGGCGGATCGGTAGTTCGACGCGGCGTGCCCTTTTTCGGGCTGGATATCGCGACCTGGTGCGACGGCCGCTCCATACCGCACTGATGCTCATCAGCATCTCGCTCGGCGTGGCGGTCGTGGTGGCCATTGATCTTGCCAATCAGAGCGCCCGACGTGCCTTTGAACTGAGCACTGAGGCCGTTGTTGGCCGGGCAACCCACCAAATCGTCGGTGGTCCGAACGGAATCGATGAAGCGCTCTACCGCCAGCTGCGGGTCAATGGGGGGTTGAGCCAAGTCGCGCCGGTGATCCAGGGCGTGATCAGTCTGGAGGACCGACCGGTGCGGCTGCTGGGCATCGATCCATTTGCCGAGCTTCCCTTCCGGGGCGAGCTGGGTGAGAGCACCCCCTTTGAACCGGCCTTTGCAGCCTTCTACACCGACCCCAACCAGGCGATCGTCAGCGCTGCCTTGGCGGATGAAATCGGGCTTTCCCCAGGAGACACAGTTGAGGTGCAGGTCAATCAGCGTCGAATCGATCTGAAAGTCTTGGGGATCCTGACCGGTGAGGGGAGTGTTGAGCTGGTCTTTATGGATATCGCCGCAGCGCAGGAGCTGCTGGGCATGCAGGGGCGCCTGAGCCGCATCGACGTCATCGCCGATGCGGCCGCCGCGCAGGCGTTGCAGCAGCAGTTGCCGGTCGGAGTGAGACTGGAGGGTGGCGGAGCGCAGGTGGATGCCGCCCAGCAACTGAGCGCCGCCTTCAGTCTCAACCTCAGCGCCCTGAGTCTGCTGGCGCTGGTGGTGGGAATGTTCCTGATCTACAACACGATGAGTTTCTCGGTCCTGCGACGGCGGACTGTATTCGGCACGCTGCGCAGCCTGGGAGTCGGCGGCGGCCAGCTTCGGCTTCAGATTTACCTGGAGGCCGCCCTGGTTGGCGCGGCTGGTTCGGTGTGCGGAATTCTATTTGGCTGGCTGCTTTCAAAGGGGGCGGTAGCCCTCGTTTCACAAACGATCAACGATTTCTACTTCCTGCTCTCGGTGCGCAGTACACAGATCACCGCAGGCATCATCCTCAAGGCGACCGTCCTGGGTCTGGCCGCGACCATCCTGGCCGCGGTGCTCCCGGCCTGGGAGGCATCGCAGATCCCACCGATCCAGCTGTTGAGCCGAAGCGAATCCGAGCTGCGCGCTCGGTCTCAACTTCCGCGATTGGGAAGGGCCGCCTTGATCCTGATCGGTTTTGGGTCCACGCTCTTCCTGGCGCTGCGCGGCTCGCTGGTCCTGACCTTTGGTGCAATGATGCTGGTACTCATCGGACTGGCGCTGCTGGTTCCGCTGGTCACCGACTGGATCTTCCGTCGGCTGGCGATACTGCGGACCGGCCTGGGAACCCGACTGGCCCTACGCGGGGTCTCGCGCCACCTGAGCCGCACCGGCATCGCGGTTGCCAGCCTGATGGTGGCGCTTTCGGTCGCGATCGGGGTCACGCTGATGATCGATAGCTTTCGTTCCACAGTGGAGAACTGGTTGGCGGTCACGCTGCAGTCCGACCTGTACATCAGCTCGCCCGCCTCGGCGGGTACTCGACCGCAAGCCGCGCTACCCGCTGAGTTGCTGGCCGATATCCAGGCGGTTCCCGGGGTGCAGGATGCCGAGGCACTGCGCGCAGTGGTTGTGGCGAGCGACTCGGGGGAGGTCCAGCTCTCGGCGGTGGACCCTCAGCGGGTGCGGGATGCACGGCTGTATCGATTCGCCAGCGGCAGCGCTGAGGAGATCTGGCAGCAATTGATCGACGGCGCGGTGCTGGTCAGCGAAAGCTTTGTCTTTCGCCATGGATCGAACGACCAGATCACGCTGTTCACCGATCGCGGCCCGGTCCGCTTTCCGATTGCCGCCGTGTTTTACGACTACTCCACCGACCAGGGGACGTTGTTGATGAGCCGGACGGTGTATCAGGAGTACTGGGATGATCCGGCCATCAGTTCGATCGGAGTCACAGTCGCGCCCGGCACGCCGGCGGGGGAAGTCGCCAGGAGCATTCGCCTTGATCTGGTCGGAACCGGGCTTGAAGTGTTGGCCAACGCCGAGATCCGGGAAGAGGCGCTTCAGATCTTCGACCGGACCTTCACCATCACCTCCGCCCTGCGCCTGCTAGCAGTCGCAGTGGCGGTGATCGGGGTAGTCAGTGCGCTGCTGGCCTTGCAGCTCGAGCGCGCCCGCGAGTTTGCTACCCTGGCTGCGCTCGGCATGTCCCCCGCGGGCTTGCAGCTGTTGAGCCTGAGGGAGTCACTCTATCTTGGGTTCTCTGCCGCGTTGCTGTCATTCCCCACCGGCGTACTGTTGGCCCTGGCGTTGATCAACGTAATCAATCTCCGGGCCTTTGGTTGGACGATCAGGCTCCAGCTCACGCTGAACCCGTTTCTACAGGCCCTGCTGGCCGGCAGCGGAGCAGCATTGGTGGCGGCGATCTACCCGGCGTTGCGAATGGGGCGGGTCGCGGTGTCGGCCGCGCTGAGCCGCGAATGAGGTCTCGAACGATTCCTTGGGACACGAAGCTTCGAGCGGACCTCGGTCCGGCCGCAGAGGCAATCACGCTATGAGCCGGCTCCGCATCCTGGCGATCTTGACCCTGGCCGTGGCGGCCTTCGCCGCCCTGGCGATGTTGGTTCTGGGCGGGCCGGCCCCCGCTACGCAGAACCGCTCCGAGCTCTTGCTTGCACCGGTGGCAGCGGCGGCCCACTTTAGATCCGCCTTTGCCCCGAAGCAGGTGGAGTTCCCACGGGACCATGGAGCGCACCTGGAATTCCAGACCGAGTGGTGGTACTTCACCGGGAATCTAAAGTCCGAGGATAATCGCCGCTTTGGCTACCAGCTCACAATCTTTCGCCGAGGACTGGCGGCCGGAGTGGAGCAGCGCGCTTCCGATCTCGCTGCCAACCACCTGTATTTCGCACATTTCGCACTGACCGATGAAAAGCTCGACCAGCATCTGGCATTCGAGCGGTACAGCAGGGGCGCCGGCGGGTTGGCCGGCGCAGATTCAACTCGGCTGCGGGCCTATCTTGAAGATTGGACCGTGGACTCAACGGCCGATTCGATCGAACTGCACGCCAGCGAGGGCCCGATCGAACTGCGATTGAGCCTAATGCCTGCGAAGCCTCCGGTAGTGCAAGGGGAGTCCGGGCTCAGCCGCAAGAGCGAGCAGCCGGGAAACGCCTCGTTCTATGTGAGCATGACTGACCTTGAAACTCAAGGCAGAGTGAGCCTACGTGGAGAGAGCTTTGCGGTCAGCGGAAAGAGCTGGTTCGACCACGAGTGGGGCACCAGCGCGCTGGGGGCAGACGCCGTCGGATGGGACTGGTTCGGTCTGCAACTGGATGACGGTCGAGACTTGATGCTGTTCCAAATCCGTACCCGCCAAGCAGGAGTTGAGCCGGTTTCAGGCGGAACGGTCGTCTATCCGGACGGCACCACCCGCACGCTCTCGCTCGCCCAGGTGGACTTCTCGGTCCTCGGATCCTGGCGCAGCCGGACCAGCGGGGCGGACTATCCGGTTCGCTGGCGGTTGGCGGTGCCCAGCGAAGACCTGGACCTGCTGGTCGAGCCCATTGTGGATGACCAGGAGAACCGTCTGGCGATCGTCTATTGGGAGGGGGCGGTCACCGTCTCTGGCACGCGGAACGGGGTGGGGTACATGGAGCTCACTGGCTACGGCTCAGGCTTGCCCGGCCTGTACTGATCGATTTCCTCCATTCAATCCAGGGTCAGCAGGAAGGCGACTACCGCCTCGAACTCGCCGGGCGATAATTTCGTTCGGATGTCGGGTGGCATCAGGTTTTCGAAGCCGTCGACCACCACTGCGCTGGGAGAGGTAATCGAGTCCTCGATGTACTGGCGCGCATCGCCGGAATTGCGGGCACGGGTGGCGATCCCCGCCAGCGACGGCCCCACGATGACCACATCGTCGCTCAGTGAGTGACAGCTGGCACAGTGCTCGGTGAACACGCGTTTCCCATGACCGGCCTGGTTCTCCACCGCGGTCGCGGAACATGCCGCCAGCAGCAGCAGGCACAACAGCGGCGTGATCCTCAGCATGCGGGCCAGCCTACACCGGTTCCGACCATCTCGCAAAACCGCTCCACTATAATCGAGCGATCGATCGCTGGGTCGGCATTTGCGTCGGCCGCAGAAGACGGAGGAGGCCAAATGGAGCTTTTCGGACTGAACGCAGAGCAGTGGATCCAGATCGGTATCTCGCTGTTGTTGGTCATCGCAGCCGGCCTGCTGGTGCGCTGGTTGCTCGGCTATCTATTGGAGGGGCTGCTGCGCCGGTCACTCGGCCAGCGTGGTCAAGAACTCAGTCGAGCAATCGTGCGGCCCACCCGGGGCATTCTGAACCTCGCGGCGGTTGTCATCTCGGCCAATCTTGCAGTGCTCCGGCTGGACTTCTTGATTACCACCGAATTGGCCGCTGGGCTGGAAGAGGTCTTCTTCACCCTGTACGTGGTGCTGGGGGTGGCACTAGCCGCACGACTGACCGGCGCCTTGCTTGAGTGGTATGGAAAGGAAATCGCGCCGCGAACTGAGACCGAATTGGACGAACAACTGATCCCCTTCGCCAGGCGGGTTGCATTGATCTTGGTAAGCGTTATCGGCCTGATCGTGTTGCTCAGCCGGTTCGAGGTCGATGTCAGCGGGCTGGTCGCGACCCTCGGCATTGGTTCGTTGGCGATCGCACTGGCCGCTCAAGCGTCCCTGGCAGACACCATCAGTGGTTTTATCATCATGATCGATCGTCCCTACCGAATTGGCGACCGGATCGAGATCCAGGCGCTCGACACCTGGGGTGACGTGATCGACATTGGACTGCGCAGCACCCGTATCCGCACCCGCGACAACCGCATGGTGATTGTGCCCAACTCAGTGATGGGAAAGAGCCTGATCGTCAACTACTCCTATCCGGATACGACTTACCGCATCCAAATCCATGTGGGTGTGGCCTACGGCACGGACCTCGAACTGACACGCCAGACGCTCATCGGCGCGGTAAGTGGGGTGGAGGGAGTACTGCCGGAACAGCCGGTGGAGGCGCTTTTCCTGGAATTTGGCGAGTCGTCGTTGGTCTTTCGCGTGCGTTGGTGGCTGGACTCCTATGTCGACACTCGGCGTATGTTCGATCGGGTCAACAGCGCGATTTACCTGGCGCTCGGGGCAGCTGGAATTGAGACGCCGTATCCCAGTCGCAACCTCTACCACCGGTTTGACGATCCGCGGCCGTTAGTGATCGATCGCTCCCTCGAAGCGCCAGCTTGACGTACTGAACGGTAGATCCATTTGCGGCCCTGCGCACGTATACCAATGTGAACCCCACGGCCGGTTCACATGAGGCCGATTCCGGAGGAGGAGCGAGCATGTCAGATTTCAACCTTCGATCCACTTTGGCGACTACCGCGCTGGCGGGCTTGGTTCTGGCTGCGTGTGCCAGCGCCACAACGTCCGCGCCGCCGGCGACCGAGGTCGTCAGTGCGCCGGTCGCGAGCGAGGCCGTCAGTGCGCCGGTCGCGACCGAGGAAGAAGCCTCGGCTGAGTCAGGGATCACGGTCTCGGCCGCCGAGTCGTCGTTGGGAACCATCCTGGTCGATGAGCAGGGGATCACCCTTTACCTGCTCACCGGCGATGCGGATGGGCATTCAACCTGTTACGACACCTGTGCCACCGCCTGGCCACCGCTGGTCGTAAGCGGGTCACCGCATGCAGGCGAAGGGGTCGATGGATCTCTGCTCAGTACCGATGTGCGCGATGACGGATCGGCTCAGGTGCTCTACAACGGACATCCGCTCTACTACTTTGTGAACGACCAGGCGGCCGGTGACGTCAACGGTCAGGGGATCGAGAATTTCGGGGGGATCTGGTACGTGGTGTCGCCCTCCGGCGAACCGATCAGCGGCCAGGGAACTGCAAACTCGTCATACGATTACGACTACTGAGCTGCACTGGGCGTGTACGTTCCGAACCGTGGGCTGTGAGTACAGGTGGTGCACGCAGTGCGGGAGCGTGAAGTGCGACCGCCGGTGCATCTCACCGAAGCAGGCAGATTAAGTCGGGGCGGGCGGATTTGAACCGCCGACCTCACGGACCCGAACCGTGCGCTCTACCGGGCTGAGCCACGCCCCGTGGGTGCGGATTATACACCGCCGGACGGGGCGCATGCTTCGGAGGCATGAGGCTCAGCCCTAAAGGACTTCGCCTTCGGCTCAGCCCTAAAGGACTTCGCCTTCGGCTCAGCCCTAAAGGACTTCGCCTTCG
>CAZGCX010000031.1:0-974 GCA_964524585.1 uncultured Anaerolineaceae bacterium | reverse complement strand
GCTCAGCAACTGATGAAGACCTTTGCCGCGGCCTCGGCGCCGGCCTCGCTGACCGGCAGCATGAAACAGAACAGGCTGCCGACCCCTTCCTTGCTTTCGCACCAGATCTGACCCTGGTGCAACTCGACCATTGCTTTGGCGATCGAGAGGCCAAGACCCATGCCGCCGTGACGGCGGGTGAGGTGCGACTCGACCTGAAAGAACCGCTCAAACACCCGGTCGATGTCAGCCTTCGGAATCCCAATCCCGGAGTCGGCAACGAACACCCGAACAAAGTCATCCGATTTGCTGGCCTGGACCCCAACCTGCCCACCCTGGTCGGTGAAGGTCAGAGCATTGCGGATCAAGTTGGAAAGCACGATTTCGATCTTGTCCCGGTCGCCGGCCACCGTCAGCGGATCGCCTTCCGGCACGTCGAACCCGAGTTCGATTTTCTTCTCTCGGGCCAACTCAGAGAACCGGTTTACCATCGACTCGACTAGCAAACTCATCGAAAACGGTTGGTGCCGAACCCGGGATTGCCCCTTTTCCTGGTGTGAAATGCGGGCCATGTCTTCCACGATTGACTTCAACCGCTCGGCACTGCGAACGATGACTTCGATTTGATCTTGATGCTCTTCGTCGACCAGTTCGCTTAGGAAGGTCGCGTGCCCCAGGATTAGCCCCAACGGCGTGCGCAGTTCGTGGGAGGCGATGGCGATAAAGTCGGATTTCATGCGGTCCAGGCGCTGCAACTCTTGATTGGCCTCTTGCAGCCTGGTCATCAGGCGCGCGTTTTCGATAGCGATCGCGGCCTGTGCAGCAAGCGTTTCGAGGGCGGTCTGATCGGCCTCGGTATAATTGCCGTGTTCCATCTTGTTAACTGCCTCGAGCACGCCGATCGGCTCCTGCCTGACCAGCAGTGGCACCGCCAGGATGGAGTGCGTCTCAAACCGAATCTTTCGATCGACTTCCCGGAATATGCGGTCGTCCTC
>CAZGCX010000030.1:0-17244 GCA_964524585.1 uncultured Anaerolineaceae bacterium | reverse complement strand
GAACATCGATTGGGCGACCTTCCAGGATCCAAGCATCATCCACGGATACTGACGCAATTCGGTCTTCTTCTGGTCAGAAGAACACGCACGGGAATTCCGCAGAGCGACGATTCAAGTTGACGGACTGTATCTGACCCTGGAGCAGAGCGCCCATTCGACCCCCATTGCGCAGGGCGCCCTCTTTGCGTTTAAGTAGGCGAAGGGAATGTGGCGGACGATGGATCGGCCGAAAGCTCGGCATACAGCGCATCGTAGATCAGCCGCCCGTGCTCGATCGCGCTGCGGTCGTCCGGACTGATACGGCGGACACCATGACAGAGCGTGTCGAGCCCGCCGGCGACCGGCTCGACCATGACCTCACTCACCACATCGGCTTCGTCAATGATGCTGGCAATGCGGTGAAGTACCGGGTCGTCCAGGTTGTATTCGCGGAGCATGGTGTGGAAGGTGCAGCGCCCGCCCCGGTGTGAAAGGCGCTGGCCAGGGATATCAAAGGCCTCGAACCCGTCCGGCGGCGACTGGCCGGCAGGGATGAACTCAAATTCCGCCTCCGGATCAATGTAGCGCAGGATCAGCCAGGCGCAGCCCATTCGATCGACCGCGACGTTCTCCCAGGTCAGCCACTTCATGGGTTGTCCAACCCTCTCATGTCTACCAGTCGGGTGCGCACCTGCTCGCCTAACTTAGACTGGAAATAGTCCACCCGCCGCGCCTGCTGGTACCGCTTTGACAGGACGGCCAGATCAGGCTCCGAGGCATCCAGCGCGTCCAAGATCTCCCGGTAGCTGGCATCGACCTGGTCGGTGAACTGCTGGGCCAGCCGATCTTCCTGCCCGGTGAAGATTCGCTGCGCCTCCCAGAGCGTGGCCTCACCGCCTTCCATGTCGAGGACTTCCGCAGCCAGCCACTGCAAGTTTTCACGGGTGTACGAATTGGCGGGCAGCGCCCAGGCGGCCCCGTGAAGCAGAATCGCACCCAATCGCCTGAGCTTGCGCCACACATAGACCCGCCGGGCCGAGGGTTCGTTGGGCACGCGATAGGTGAACAGCAGCCAGTTTGCCATGGCAGAGCATCCGCGGGTTCGGTCCAGCCGCAACGTTGTTGCGTAACCAGCGTTACACCGTTGTCGCTCTGTATCCTAGCGGGACCGGGGGCCTCTGTCAATTCGGCACGCGACAACCGCTACAACCGGCCGGGCAAAACCGTCGGCTTCCTGGCAGTCCGCTCGCTGGGTTCGACGGCTCCGGGCGCTGCATCGGCCGCGACGGCCACGACATCCGGGACACGATCTTCCAGGTTGCGCACTGCAGCAATCGCGTATCCCGCAATGAGTGGACTCAGGATGCCGGCTACCCCGGCCAGAAACACTACCAGCGACATGCCTGCCCCGGGCCCGGTGCCCACCACGCCGCCAAAGAGGCGCACCAGGCTGCCGTTGGCGGCCATGGCAGGCTCGGCAATCCGGTCGCTCAACGGCCCGGCGACCAGCATCGACACCGGCAGGCTGCCCTGCGCGATCAACCGCCGCGCGGCAAAGACCCGGCCCTGCACGTCGGCCGGGGTCTTGGATTGCCAGATGGACTGGAGCGAGGCGTTGGCGAGCGGCAAGAAGAGAAAGAGCAGGAATCCGCCCACCGACCAGACGATCACCTCGCGCCCTAGGCCTTGCACGGCCAACCCCACACATCCCAGCGACAGGCCGATCAAAACTCCGTGGATCTTTCGACGCGGCCCGCCCCAGGCGCTCATGATGACGCTACCCACCACGCTGCCCGCCGCTCCAGCCGTCAGAACCGTGCCCAGCGCAAACTCATCGTTGCCGGTGCGCGCCAGGATCATCGGTGTGCGAACGGCGACCGCCAGCCCCAGCAGCAAGTTGATCAGGAAGAAGTTCAGTTGAAGGCCCACCCAGCTGGGGTTCCCCAGGATGAAACGGAACCCATAGGCCATCTCCCGCAGCAGGCTCCCGCTGCCTGCTCTGCCCGCCGCCGACCGGGCCGGCTGCGGGATCGGGATGACCAGCAACGTCCCGATGGCGGCGGTGAAGGTGAGGATGTCGATGAAGATGACCCCTTCAATCTGAATCACGCCAAGCAGCGTCGCCGCCAGGAGCGGAGCCACCACCCTCGAACCATTGCGGGCCATTTCCAACATGGCATTGGTGCGGGAAAAGTGCTTCTTGTCGACCAGCATCGTGATCGCCGAGGAGTAGGCGGGCCACTGAAACGACTCGAAGGCGCTGGAAAACGCCACCAGCGCATACAGATAGCCGATCTGCAGCGAGTCCGCCCGCAGCAGCAGGTAGATGGCGATGGTGGTCAGCCCGGTGGCGAAGTCGCTGATCATCATGACCAACTTGCGGTTCCATCGATCCACCAGCGCTCCGGCCAGCGGGGTCAGGAAGATGCGCGGCAGGTTGGAGAAGAGAACCATCATGGCGAAGGTGGTCGCCAGACCGGTCTGCTGGTACAGCCAGATGCCGATGGCGAAGCGGGTCATGGAAGAGCCCAAGAGCGACACCAGCTGGCCGGCCCAGATGACGCTGAATGCGGGCATCCCGGTCAGACGGGACGGGCCGGCACGCCGACCCGCTGATGATGGTCGAGCCATGGATCAGGCTCCTCTCCAGCAAGGAATGTAACTAGCATTACATGTAACCATGGTTACATGCTACCGTACCGATAAGACGATGTCAATGCGCGGTCAGGGACCCGCCGCTGCTATCAAGAAGGTTGGCGGTCATGCAAGGCGATTCCGGTCGGACAACTTGGGTCTATAATCGCAGGGATCCAGTCTTGGGTGACGGTCTCAACCTAGCAGTCATCAATGCCGGAACCTTATCGCGCCTACCTGGCCGATCTTGACTTCTACGAGCACTCGGTTGCTTGTCAAAGCGCCTGCCCGGTACACACCGACGCGCGGGCCTACGTCAACGCCATTGCCCGGGGCGACTTCGAGCAAGCCTACCTAGTCGCCCGCGAGACAAATCCCTTTGCCTCCACCTGCGGGTGGGTATGCGGCGCACCTTGCGAAGCGGCCTGTCGCCGCGGCAAGATCGATTCCCCCATTGCCATTCGAGCCCTCAAACGTTTTGTGAACGACCGCTACGGCGTTTACCTGGGCGAGCAGGCTGAACCCAAGTCTCCGCCGCCCTGGCGCGGCTACGGGGGACCCAGCACGCCGTTTGACCTGGGCAACAGCATGCTGCCCAACGGGCGCGCCAATTTGCGTGAGCGTGTCCGCCAGGGCCGACCCGAGAGTCAGCGGGTGGCAATCGTCGGGGCGGGCCCGGCCGGCCTGAGTTGCGCTCACGATCTGGCCCTGATGGGTCACCAGGTCACCGTTTTCGAAGCCACCTCTCTGGCGGGCGGAATGCTCCGACTGGGGGTGCCCGAATACCGGCTGCCGCGCGAGATGATCGATCTCGAAATCGAGGCCATCCTTTCGCTCGGCCCCAGGATTGAATTCGGGAAGGCGCTTGGAAAGGACTTCTCCCTGGCGGATCTGCGGGCTGAGTTCGCAGCGGTTTTCCTGGCGATCGGCAGCTACCGCAGCCGACGGCTCAACGTCGAAGGCGAGCAGCAAGACGGTGTGCTGCAGGCGGTCGACTTCCTGCTCAACGTCAATACCTCCGGCTACAACCTGGATCTCGGCCGGCGGGTGATCGTCATAGGCGGCGGCAACGTGGCCATGGATGTCGCCCGAACGGCGGCGCGCCTGGGCCATCCCACCGAGGCGGGCGGCGACATCGAGCTGGCGCTCGACGTGGCGCGGGCTGCCCGCCGCCTGGGCGCCACCCAGGAAGTCACTTGCCTGGTGGTGGAGGCCGCCGAAGAGATGCTGGCTGATCGGTTGGAGATCCAGGAGGCTCAGAAGGAAGGCATCCAGATCCGTAACCACCGGGCGCCCGTGCGCATTTTGGGTGAAGACGGCGTCGCCACCGGAGTCCAGACATTGGACGTGATCCGAGCGTTCGACGAACAGGGGCGATTCAAGCCGGAGCTTTCCCCCGGCACGGAACAGGATTGGCCCTGCGACAGCGTGATTATCTCTATCGGACAGATGGGCGAGCTGGAATGGGTTCGGGAAGAAGACCGGCTCGAGGTGACGCCGCGGGGCACTTTGACTGTCGACCCGCAAACCTTGATGACGACTGCCGAGGGTGTGTTTGCCGGCGGAGACATCGCGTTCGGCCCGCGGCTGATTGTCAACGCAGTGGCCGACGGGCAGCGGGCGGCCGCAGGAATTGACTCCTACCTGCGCGGCACCCCGATGCGGAAAGAACGGCGCGGGCGATTTACTCCCATTCCTCTGCGCAGCTACGCTTCCACCGGGCCGCTTTCGGGCTACCTGCGCCGGCCGCGGCAGGAACCCGACTTGCTGCCGGTCGATCGACGGGTCGGAGTATCCGTGGTTGAAGTCGGCTACGACGAAGACCGCGCCAGGGACCAGGCCGCTCGCTGCTTGATTTGCAGCATCAATCCGATATTCGACAGCGATCTCTGCATCCTGTGCAACGGATGCGTGGACGTCTGTCCGATGGACTGCCTGAAGCTGGTGCCGATTGGCCAGGTTTCAGCGGTCGACGATTCGACCGAATTCACCCGGGTCGGGGCAGGAACCGAGGCCACGGCCATGCTGTTTGATCCGACCCGGTGCATCCGCTGCGGTCTGTGCGCCGCGAGGTGCCCTACGGAGGCAGTGGTTATGAACCAGTTCCAGTTCGAGGAACGGTGGAGCACCGTGGAAGCCGCCCGGTGACCGAAGGGGCCACCGCCAGGCGCGGGCTGCGAACCCGGGCCGCAGAGCTGAGCGCCAGGCTGCGGCGCTCGCGCCCCTGGCAGTCCTTTTTCCGGCACGGCTGGCCGGACAATCCATTGGACCGTTCGCTGGCGGTTACCAGCAACCTCTTTCTTCACCTGCATCCGGTCAAAGTCAACCGGCGCAGCCTGCGCTGGTCCTACAGCTTCGGGCTGGGAATCTCGGCGGCCATTCTGTTCGGCGTCCTGACCTTCACCGGCGTGCTGCTGATGTTCTACTACGTGCCCTCCGTCGAGCGTGCCTACACCACCATGAAGGAGCTCCAGTTCACGGTTCCGCTGGGGCAATTCACCCGCAACATGCATCGCTGGTCGGCACACGCGATGGTGCTGATCGTCGTCCTTCATATGGTGCGGGTGTTCTACACCGGCGCCTATCGGCCGCCGCGCGAGTTCAACTGGATCATCGGAGTCGTATTGCTGCTGATGACGTTGGGAGCCAGCTTCACCGGCTACTTGTTGCCCTGGGATCAGCTGGCTTTCTGGGCGATCACCGTTGGGACAAACATCGCCAGCTATGCCCCGGTTGTCGGAGATACGGCTCGCACGCTCATGCTGGGCGGTTCGGAGGTCGGCCAGCCGGCGCTGATCCGCTTCTATACGCTGCACATTGCGATGCTGCCGATCGCGCTGGTCCTGCTGATCTCGGTACACCTGTGGCGTATCCGCAAAGACGGGGGATTGGCAGCCAACGATCCAGATCTGGCCGAGGAGTCGTCGCATGCCTGACAACCTGCCGACCGACGATCAGATCTTTCCGCGCGATCCAAGCAAGTCCTACGCGTTGGTGGCGCACATGGATCGCAGCTCGACCCAGGTGGACAAGGGACCGGAAGATACCCGGTTCTCATTTCCGGTGGTTCTGCTCTGGGAGATCGTCCTGCTGCTGGGGATCACCTTTGCAACCTTCCTCTTCTCTCTGGTGAAGCAGGCGCCGCTGGAGCAGATTGCCAATCCGATTGTCACGACTGATCCTGCCAAGGCCCCATGGTATTTCGTGGGGCTGCAAGAGCTGCTGGAACACATGCATCCCACGCTGGCTGGCGTGATCATTCCCGGAGCGCTGGTGGCGTTCCTGATCGTGCTGCCCTACCTGGACAGCAGCCGGACAGGCGCTGGACGCTGGTTCGGCTCACCCCGCGGGCGAAAGATCGTCTTTCGGACCGCGATCTACACGGCCATCGTCATGCCCGCTTACATCGTGCTCGACAACGCCTTCAGCTTGCGTGAGCTCTTGCGCGGGACGGTTCCACAGTGGATCGCGCAGGGGCTGCTGCCGGCGGCCATCATCGGACTGCTAGTGGTCATCCCGGCGATCGCGCTGCTGCGGTCCGGGTCAACCCGGCAGGAGGTGATCCTGGCGCTCTTCACCGTGATGATCGTCTCGGCTTCGATCTACACGCTGAGCGGATTCCTGTTCCGTGGCCCCGGCTTCAAACTGTACCTGCCGTGGAAGATGCCCGGCGGCTACAGCCCGTGGGACGGCTTGTAGCCGTCGAAGCGAAGAGGTACGAATGGACGAATCCACGCAAGCAACTCCTCGAGTCAATCGCCGTCAGTTCGTGGCCTGGAGTTGGCTGGTTGCGGCGCTGGGCCTCTTGGGCCAGTCTGGTTGGGCGCTGCTCCGGTTCTTGGGTTCCGCAGCGCGAGCGGGAGGCTTCGGGGGCAAGATTGTGGCCGGCCAGGCCGCAGAGTTCGCTCCCGGGACCGTTGAACACATCGAAAGCGGCCATTTCTACATCTCCCACCTGGAGGGCGTGGGCCTGCTGGCCATGTGGCACCGCTGCACGCACCTGGGGTGCACCGTTCCCTGGCGGGAAGACGAGGGACAGTTCCACTGTCCTTGTCACAGCTCCTTGTTCGATCGAGCGGGCGTCGTGAAGGGTGGACCGGCGCCTCGGCCGATGGATCTGTTCGCGATCGAGATTGTGGACGGAGCGGTCGTGGTGGATACCGGCCATCCGATTGAACGCAGGGCCTTCGATCCCTCCCAGGCCACCGATGTGTGAGGGCCAGCGATGAGGCGTGAGAACCACCTTCCACTGGTCTCGGCCGGCGCGGTCCTCTCGCTTGCGATACTGGTCACATTTCAGCTCTATATCTTGAGGGAACCCAACCGCTTGCAGCACGACGCCGAGTTTGACCTCAACCAGGCGGTGAGCGCCGGAAAGAACATCTTTGCTTCGAACTGCGCCGCCTGTCATGGTGATGAAGGGCAGGGAGGCATCGGTCCGGCGCTCAACTCCCAGCCGTTGCTGAGCACGGTCGGCGACGATCAGTTGTTCAGCCTGGTGCGGACCGGCATTCCGGGTACCGCCATGCCGGCCTGGTCTCAGCTTTTTGGCGGCCCGCTGACTGACGAAGAGGTTCGGCAGGTGGTCTCCTTCGTCCGGGCTTGGGAACCGAGTGCCTCGGAGGCCGCGCGGCTGGGTCCGGCCCCGGACCCGCAGCGGGGACAGGAAATCTTCGAATCGATTTGCTTCGCCTGCCACGGCAGCCAGGGCACCGGCACCGATCGCGCTCCGGCGCTGAACGACCCAGCGCTGCTCAACAGCTTCGACGACAATTGGTTCAGGGACACGATTACCCAGGGCCGGCCCAGCCGTGGTATGCCCACCTGGGGCACGGTGCTCTCGCCTCAGGAGGTTGACGATCTGGTCTCGCTTTTCGGCTACTGGCGAAGGGGGGAGCCGATCCCGGTGGGTCCGAGCAATATGACCCCCGAGCAGTTGTTTATCCGGAACTGTGCTACATGCCACGGCCGTGAAGGCGAAGGGAAAGTCGGACCGGCGCTGGTAGATAACGCCTTCGTGTCCGGCAAGAGCGCCTCTGAGCTGGTCGAATTCATCTCGGCAGGCCGCCCTGGGACCGAAATGCCTTCCTGGCAGGGACGCCTCACCGTCGAGGAATTGACTGCCATAGCCGAGTTTCTGCTGAGCTGGCAGCCGTAGCTAGCGCAGCACTTGGGGCATTGATCAACCCCGGGTCATCAGATCGCGACCGCTCAGGCGATCCGCGAGGTCGGTAACCGATCGATCAGCTCCGTTGCCCCATCATTCTTCCAAGGTACGATGGCCAGATCAACTCGTTGCGTGCCGTCCGGTCGAACCGGACCAGCACCCTTCCGTCCGGCCAATGTGAGAGCACTCGGCCGGTGCCGTAGCCGCCGTGACGAACTTCAGCTCCCAGTAGCAAACGCGAATCTGTGGCGGGCAATGATGGTTGCCTGCTCTTGAGCAGGCCCCTCAGTGCGACGAGGGCGGCTGCCAGACGGATTGTGAGGGTAAGATGGGTAGCCTTGCGCACCTGCGCCTTTGAACTGGCCTGTATCGATGATTGAAGCTGCATGTCAGTTTCCCCTTTGATCTCGATCGAACTGCCATGAAGTTAGCAGTGCAGGGTCTCTGTAATGTCGTCCCTGGCGTCTTCGAACTTTTCATGCGGGCTGTCCGCCAGCGCTCATGTGCGGCGGGTGCAGAGACGGCCCGGCTGAGCGGTTTGCGCCACAGCACACGACGGTTGGATGACACCACGCGCTGAGCGGCAAGGGAAAAGCAGTTTGCTTGAAATCCGTTTCCTGGGTCGGTACGACATTCGACTGGATGGAGCTCCGGTCCAAATCCGCTCGCGGCCCGCAAGGACACTGCTGGCGTACCTGGTCCTGACCCTCGGAACCAGCCACCCACGCGAAAGGCTGGCTGGCCTGCTCTGGCCAGAGTCCACTGAGGCCAATGCCCGCAAGAATCTTCGCCAGTCTTTGTGGCGCCTTCGGAAGTCGATTGGGGAGGGCTACCTGCTTGCAGAGGCGGACTCGGTGGCCTTCGACCCCAACTCAGAAGTCTGGCTGGATGTCGCAGCGCTCGAGCACCCGGGCGAACAGGTTCTGGAAGCGGTGGTCGGGAGCTATGAGGGAGAGCTGCTGCCTGGCTTCTACGAGGACTGGGTGCTCCTGGAGCGCGATCGCCTGGCGGCGGTTTTCGAGCAGCGGATGCAGCGCCTCGTGACCGATCTCTTGCAGCAGGAGCGCTGGACCGAAGCACGTGACTGGGCCGAGCGCTGGATCGCACAGGGCCAGATCCCCGAGCCGGCCTATCGGGCGCTCATGCTGTCCTACGCCGCCTCCGGGGAGCTGTCGAAGGTGGAGGCGGCCCACCAGCGCTGTGTCGAGGCCTTGCGCCAGGAACTCGGCGTCGATCCTTCCAACGAAACCCAGGATCTGTATAGGAGATTGATGTCCGGCGAGACGGTGGCAAGCGGTCCATCCCAGGAGCTGCCGATTCAGGCGGCACCGCGTAAGCTCAACCTGCCGGCACAGCCTACGACCTTCATCGGCCGCAAGTTGGAGCTGGCGGAAGCGAGGCAGTTGCTCGGCAACACCCGGCTGCTGACGCTGATCGGTCCGGGGGGAATCGGCAAGACGCGCCTGGCGCTGAGACTGGCCGGCGAGGTCCAGGATCAGTTCAATGACGGGGTCTGCTTCGTCAATCTGGCGGCGATTGATCGCGCGGCCGACCTCACGCAGATCGTCGCCGACGCCATCGAGTTCCCGCTCTCGACCGACGCCGAACCGCAGGACCAGCTGCTTCGCTACCTGCGGAACCGGCGGCTCTTGTTGGTGATGGACAACTTCGAGCATGTGCTCGACGGCGCATGGCTGGTCAGCAACATTCTGCAGGGGGCTTCCGGAGTGAAAATCATCGCCACCTCGCGGGGGAGGCTGGAGCTCCAGGGAGAGGCGATTCTGGGCGTCTCCGGAATGAGCTTCCCCGATTCCAGCGACGCCGACGGGATTCAGGGTCACGACGCGATCGAGTTGTTCGCGCAGAGCGCCAGGCGAGTTCTGCCAGGGTTCGATCCCAATGGAGGGACCTTCGAGTCCGTGATCCGCATTTGCCGCATGGTGCAAGGCATGCCGCTGGCGATTGAATTGGCCGCCGCCTGGCTGGATACGATCACCATTGAGGAGATCGAGGCGGAACTCCGGCGCAGTCTCGACATCCTCTCCACCGATATGCGCGATGTGCCGGACCGGCACCGCAACATTCGGGCAGCCTTCGATCGCTCCTGGTCGTTGGCCGGCGAGGCGGAGCGGGAGGTATTCAAGCGTCTTTCCGTGTTTCGAGGCGGCTTCACCCGCGACGCGGCGCAAGCGGTCGCGGGGGCGACCCTGGAACTGCTGGCGTCTCTGGTCGGCAAGTCCTTCGTGCGCCACGACCCGAAGTCCGGCCGCTTCGAGATCCACGAGCTCATGCGCCAGTACGGACAGGAGCAGCTCGATCAGGATGTGGAAGCCAGCCGTGCGGCGCATGAGGCACACGCCGCGTATTACGCGGCTTTGATGGACTCGCGGTGGGACCAGCTCAGGGATAAGCGCCAGCTGGCGGCACTCCAGGAGCTCGATGCTGACATTGAGAACATTCGCACGGCGTGGAGGCTTTCCGCCAGCGAGCTTGACGTATCGCGGATGTGGCAGTTTGCCCCTAGCATGGGATTGGTCTATTGGATTCGAGGCTGGAGCTACACCGGGCTCGATCTGTTTTCCAATCTGGCAGAGGCGGCGACGAGTATCCAGGATGGTGAGGAGCTGGAGGCGCTCAAAGGGATAGCAGGCGCGTATCAGGGTTTCTTCATGGCATGGCTGGGGCGTGCGGAACAAGGTATCGAGCTGGCAAGGGAGGGTGCGGAGATTCTTCGACGCCAGAATCGCTCTACTGCACTCGTGCTGGCGCTGGATGCCCTGGCCTTGTGCGCTCAATATTTGGACCTGCACGAGGAGCAGGAGCAGGCCGCTCGCGAAATGGTGCAGGTCGCCATCGATCGCCAGGACAAGTGGATGGAGGCATACTCGCTCTTCCAGCTCAGCGCCGCACGGATTCAGCAGCGAGATTATCTCGGGGCAAGAGAATACGCGGACCGGGGTCTGCAGCTCAGTGAGGAAATCGGCGATTCATTTGTATCGCTTTACCAACTGTCCATTCTCGGGGCGGCCGCCCGCAACCTGGGTGAGTTCGAACAAGCCCGGGATCACTATCTGGGAGCGCTGCACAGGTCAGAGCGCCTGGGCTACCGCTGGGGAATTGAGAACGCATCCAAATACCTGGGCCACATTGCGCTGGCGCAAGCTGAGACCGATGAGGCGGAGGATCATCTCTATCGCAGCCTCCGTATTGCCGAGGAAATCGGGCTCCGCCGCGATCTACTGAACCTTTTGGTTGATTTCGCCAGGGTGCGAGTAGCCCAAAACCGTCAAGGTGAGGCGATCGAAATGCTGGCGCTCGTCATCGGTCACGCGGCCAGTGCGCAGGCGCGTTTCGGTGAAGGCCCGATACGCGAGGCGGCGCAGCTGCTGCTTGAGGAGCTTTCGGATGCGGTACCCCCGGAGGCCTATTCGGCGGCCGTGGAACGCGGAAAGGGTCGGGATTTGGACGAGGCGGTTGGCGCGCTGAGCAGGGAGGAGGACGCGTCAGGACGGCGCTTGCGGATTTCGAACAGCGCGTAGCAGGTGAGCATCGAGAAATCCGCCAGGGTGAAGAAGGCTTGCAGCACCCAGATTGGGCCGGGCGGCAGGCTGAGGACGTAGAGCCAGTAGATCAAATTGCCGCTGGCGCTCAGCGCGATGTGCCCGATGCTGTAGGAGTGCAGGTCGCGGGTGCGCAGCGCCTTGACCAGCATCGGCACCTTGCTGCTGGCGAAGATGGCGGTCGAAGCGAACCCGGCGAGCACTTGCAGTGTTTCGAATGTCATTTTTGATCCTCAGGCAGCCTGGCGGGTTGGTGGCCGCCTCGAAGTTGACGGTAGCCTAACAAGGAGGGGTCTCCGAAGCGTCTGCTCGCTCGTCCTCAGGACGCAGAGGCCAGTCCGAACCATGCGTGAATTCTCTGCTCCCGTAACGATCTGGGTACGCTACTCGCCTATGCTTGGTACGTCTTGAAAGCAGCTGCTGTGATTTTCAGCGCAACGGGTCTGCTGTACGCCCTGGGCTCGATTCCCGTCACGGCCCACATCCTGCGAGAACGTACGCTGCCGGTTATCCTCGGCATCCCCTTCTATCAGGGTTCATTCACCGCCCGGCAGGGGTTCAATTGGGTCATCGCCTCCAGTTTCGCGTTCATTCTGGTTGGCGTGGCGCAAGTGGTCGCCGGGTACCTGCTTTTGAATTCACTCAGAAGCGGCGCCATCCTGGCCGTTGTTGCCTTTCCCGTGATCATGGCTATTTCAATCGGCGGCGGGGCGCCGGTTCCGTTGCTGCTCGAGCCAGTCAAGCTGCTGCTGGCGATGCTCAGCTGGTCCTCACTTCACTAGCTGAGTTTCATCACACAGTTGCGGCGGCGATCAAATCCAATCCAGTGCAAAGGAGAATAGTCATGCGAGGGTTTCCGGTCACAACTGCGGGAAGGCTGACGATGGGGGCCATGGTCGGCATGGCCATCACTCATTTCTTAGCGACGCTCGCTCTGGGGGACGGCCTCACGACGTTCGCCATCATCTTCGAGGTTGTCATGCTCGGGCTGGCAGCACTGGTGATGGTCGGTCGTTGGTGGTCCTATGCCGTAGTAGCGTCGATGGCTGGTCTGCTCTTTGTGGCTACCGTGAGTGGTTCGATCGACCGCCTGAGAGACACCCAGGATCCGGCGTTCTTGACCCTGGTGGTCTTCCTGACGCTCGCCGTGGTCGTGGTGGTCGCCGGAATCCGATCCGCAGTGCGGGCCCGGCGGGGCAGCCCGGCGGCGTCATAGTCCGTTCGAGATGCTGGCCATCGCGCAAGAACCTGACGGAATTGGACTTATAGTAGGACTGGCCAGCTGAGAAACCCGGCAAAGGAGATGAAGTGGAACCTAGCGACACCTTGACCACGATGTTCACGCATAACCTGTGGGCCAACCTGGGTCTACTGGAAAGATGCTCGCAGCTGAGCGAAGAGCAGTTGGCAGCCAGCATCCCCGGCTCGCGCGGATCGATCCGTGACACGCTGGAGCACATCGCCAAGGCCGAGCGATCGTACTTTACGCGGATCAGCACCGGTAAGCGGTATGAAGGTCCGGCCGATGCACCACCGATGACATTCGAGCAGATGGTCGAGACCACCCGTGCCACGGGCGAGGGCCTGATCGAGTGGGCGCCGAAGGTGCAGGCCGAGGACACGGTCGAGATCGATTGGGACGGCACGATGCGCGATGTGCCGAAGGCCATCCTGCTTACCCAGGCGATCAACCATGCCACCGAACATCGGGAGCAGATCAAGGCGGTCCTGACCGACCTGGGAATCGAACCGCCGAGTCTCGATGGTTGGGAGTTCTTCGACCAACACGACAAATAGGACTAATCTGGCCAACACGCGACCAGCTGTCTGGCAGCGGGCCGATGGTGGCCGAGGATCCCCAGATGAGTGACCAGACCAGCATGACGGTGACCGAGTTGAGGGCTGAGATCGCCATGGCCTGGGAAGAGTTGTGGGCGTACTTATCCGGCCTTGCGCCAGGACAGCTCACCGGCCTGTACGACGCTGAGGGATGGACCGTCAAGGACCACTTGACCCACCTGGTGGCCTGGGAGCAATCGGTGATCTCGATGTTCGAGGGGCAGCCGCGTCACCTGGGACTGGGCGTTGACCAGGCGCTGTACGAGGCCGATGAGTTCGATCCGATCAACGCCGCAATCCAGCAGCAGCGCAAGGACGTCCCGCTGGAGGCCGCGCTGGATCAGCTCCGTGGAACACATGCCGAGCTGATGCGCCACCTGGAATCGACCTCAGATTCAGAGCTGAATCGGCCGGCTGGCGAAGTCTTCCCGCAGGTGGTGCCCGGCGAGCAGCGGACGCCGGGGAGGATCGTATTCGACAACACCGCCGAGCACTTCCGCGAGCACCTGGAGTGGATCAGGACGCTGGTTGACGGTGCCGGCGAGGCGCTTTAGCCCGCGATGAGCGTTTAGGACTGGCCGGAGGACGGGTAGAGCACGTCCCAGGCCCCCAGCAGCAGCGCTTTTGCCAGCGCCCCGTGCGCTCGCCCGATCAGCTTGGCGAGGTGCATCGTGGCCAAGAACAGAATCGCACCGCCGACCACCACGAACGGCATCATCCACGGCTGAGCCACGTAGACGGTGCCACCCAGGTCGATCTGAACCGGGTAGCCGGCGAACGGTGCGGCGATCAGGGCTCCCGAGACAACGGTGAGCGTGAAAAACAGTGTGAAGTAGATGGTGCCCAGCGGGAACTGCAGGAGCATGTAAGCCAGGCCGCTCCAAGTCTGACGTTCGACGAACAGCGACTTGAATCGGTCCCACCAACCATTTCTGCTGGGGGTGAAAACCGATCGGTGCGGCATCCGCACCCCTAAGAGGGCCTCAATCACCCGCCCCTCAACCAGCGCGATGGTTCGGATTGAGAGCAAGAAGAACACGGTGAAAGGGATCCCGATGATCAGTATCAAGAAACCCAGCGATAGGGACAAACCGGTTAGCGCCCAGGTGAAGTAGATCACCCCGCCCACGAGCGAAAAGAACATGTAGATCAGCGCCCCCCAGGCCCGTGGCTCGGCGACAACTGAAACGAAGCGCAATAAGGCGGAACGCGAGTCGCGGGACGCTGGCTGGGTCAGGCTCGGCCGCAGGCGGGCTTCGATATCCAGGTAGGCATCGGCGGTCTCCTTGGGGGTGCCGTACTTGGCGATGATCGGGGCCAGCGCCTCGGCCGCTGAGGCGTCCGGATTCGATTCCAGCTGGCTCTCCAGTGCGGTTCTCAGGTGCTCTTCGGCGTCGGACAGGGCGTCCTGGGCGATTGCCGGATCGCTGTCGCCCAGCTCATACTTCAGCACCGTCAGGTATTCTTCAACACTTTCAATCATGTGGGGCTCCTTCCAGGATGGCATCCACAAGTGCTTTGGTTTGAGTCCAGATCGCGGTCCACTCATCTAGCGCCTGCCGCCCGCTGTCAGTGATGCGGTAGTAGCGGCGCGGCGGCCCAGAGACCGAAGGCTCGACCAGACTGTCGAGCAGACCGCTCGCTTCGAGCGATCGCAACACCGGGTAGAGCGCCCCTTGCTTGATGAAGGTCAGGTCGTTGCTGGAGGATTCAATCTCTTGGGCAATCTGGTAGCCATACATTGGCTCGTCCGACCGGGAGAGCGTACCGAGCAGCGCCAGCGCGGCGGTCCCGGACTTGATCTCTTTTTGAAACTTCTTGTTGGCTTTGTTCAAGTTGGAGTCGTTGGTCATTCGTCACGTCCATTCGCGTGCCGCAGCGGGCACATACTTGCGCCGTCGCCCATGCAATCCACTACCTCGAACCTGTTACTATTATTTTCTGCATACTATTATCGAGTAAATACTACTACGAAGTTCGTAATAGATCAAGTCCCAGATCGAGGCCAGGGATGGGTCCGGCATCTGTCATAATCAGGCGAAGCAAGCTGACAACCAGCGTTTGGCTCCCGAGCGTGAAGAGGTGTGGTTCTGATGAGGATTGTCGTTGATGTGGATGATGTGCTGGCAGACACTTTCGGCGCGTTCGAAGATCGATTCGGCCAGGCCGCTGATGCCTCGGCCGAGAACCTCGATACGATGTTCCCTGGTGCGGACGTGAGGTCGGTGTTCGACGACATTGAGTTCCACACGGAGATCCCTCCAATCGATGGGGCGGCCGCCGGAGTCGATTGGCTCATTGAATCCGGTCACCAGGCGACTTACCTGTCGTCCCGTTCTCCGATGGTGGAAGAAACCACCCGGCTATGGCTCCGGCGCTGGGGCTTCCCGGATCTTCCGCTGCGCTGCCTGGGTCGTGATTCGAAGATGAGCTCGCTGAGGTCGGATCCGTATGACCTGCTCATCGACGATCAGCTGCGGTATCTGACCATTGCCAAAGAGCGCGGCATTCGGGCGATTGCCTTTGCCAACCCGTGGAATTCCACCTGGAGCGCTGACCGAGTCGACGGGTGGGACGAGCTAAGGGCCGTCATTCAGCGCTGAAGCCGTGGTTGCGGGCGACCGGATTTGGTACACGGCAAGCGGCGTGGACCAAGCCTGTCGATCGAGTTTCGTTTCCCCGAGCGAGGATGCCAATACGGGGCTTCGCTTGTGAGAGTGACGTGAGGCATACAATCTTTCGGTGTTGACCCGCAGCTTCGGGTAGGGAACGGCGTTTGATGCGCAGAGTCCTCACTCGCAAAACCATCTTTCGCGCGCTGATAGCGGTGATCGGACTGGTCCTGGCTACACTGCTCGCCTGGGTGGTGGTCGCCGGCCCGGTGACCGTCTACCGGGTCTTCACCAGCTCCTTTGAGACCGAGATCGATGACTTCCGGCACTATCCCGGCCGAGAGCTGCATGCCAGCCAGCTTCCGTTCGAGTTCCAGCACGCATTGGCCGAGCTGGATCTAACGCAAAACGCGCTGCCGGAATTCGCAAGCGGCGACCTCGACTCGGTTCTAGCGGCCAACGACTCAATTGCCTTCCTGGTGATCCAGGGCGACTCGATCGTCTACGAGCGCTACTTTCAGGGCCACAGCGAGTCTGCGATTTCGCAGGCCTTCTCGATGTCCAAATCCTTCACCTCGGCGCTGGTCGGGATGGCGATCGACGACGGGTACTTCCAAGGCGTGGACCAGCCGATCACCGATTTCGTCCCCGAGCTGTCATCGGCCGGGTTCGACCTGGTGACAATCGGCCACCTGCTCTCGATGACCTCCGGATCGGATTACATGGAGAACGACAACCCGTTCGGCGAGCACGTGATCCTGAACTACACCCCCCGGCTCGAACATGAGATTCTGAAGGTCGGGATGGAACGCGCGCCGGGCACGCTGTTCCGCTACAAGTCTGGCGATAACGCGCTGCTGGCGCTGGCGCTCAGCCGGGCGCTGGGGGCCGAGACCATCACCGACTACGCCCAGCGGCGGATGTGGACCCCGCTCGGGATGCAGGACGACGGAATGTGGACCATCGATCACGAGGGCGACGGGCTGGAGAAGAGTTGGTGCTGCCTGGCGGCCTCCGCCCGCGACTTCGCCAAGCTCGGGCGGCTGTACCTGAATGGCGGCCAGTGGTTCGGGCAGCAGTTGATTTCCGCCGATTGGATCGAGCAGTCGACCCAGATTGGGCAGGTACCGGCGGGCGGCTGGCCGGAAGAATACACGTCGATCGGCTGGTGGAGTTACGGCTATCAGTGGTGGCTGGCGTCGCAGGAGGCCGGCGACTACTTTGCCTATGGCAAGGACGGCCAGTTCCTGTACGTCAACCCCGGCAAGGACCTGTTGATCGTACGGCTGGGGTGGAGCCAGGGCGCATTGCCAGGCAGCCAGTGGATCCAGTTGTTTCAGGCGATCGCAGACCAGCTCTAAGCCTGTCACCGGCTAGACCGCGCCTTGCTGGAGCAGGGTCAAGTCGTACCCTCGGGCCGTCCATCGGGAGTGCTTTGAGAGTAGACTCGCCT
>CAZGCX010000029.1:0-17403 GCA_964524585.1 uncultured Anaerolineaceae bacterium | reverse complement strand
GCCTCAGTTCGTCCATCGGATCAGACCGGGCTGCTGGCGGAGTTTCGCGGGAAGTTGAAGGTACCATCCGATCAGGCTTACGATCGGCTCCAGCCGGTATTTGAGCGGGAGGGGGTGACGCTGCTACTGCGCCAAAGCGGCGGGTTGCATTTGGTGCTGGCGGTCGATCAGCTTCCGAAACCGGGGCCGAGTAGGATCTGGATCAACGTCGTAATGTTCGTGGCCACCCTGGGTACGGTTTTCTATACCGGCCTGGTCCAGGCTGTGAGCTACTTGGAGCCCGGCACAACAGAGCTGGTTGGGGAGGCAATCCGGGCCGGGTTCCCTCTGGCGATGCTGTTTACCGTCAGCCTGCTGGGCATCCTGCTGGCCCACGAGTTTGGCCACTATCTGATGGGCCGCTATCACAAAACACCGGTGTCGCTTCCGTATTTCATTCCGTTCCCTAATCTGTTCGGAACGCTGGGCGCCTTTATTCAGTTGAAGTCGCCCCCAAGAAATCGCCGAGCGTTGCTGGACATCGGGATTGCCGGCCCGCTTGCCGGAATGGTGGTAGCGGTGCCGGTAATCCTGATCGGCCTGGCTTTGTCCAACGTCACAACCCTGCCGAGCGGAAGGGCCGCATTCAGTCAGATCTCGCTCGAGGGGAATTCCGTGCTGTACCTGGCTGCCAAGTTCCTGGCGACTGGGAAACTCTTGCCCGCGCCAGCCAGCTATGGCGGCGTAAGTCCGATTCTGTACTGGCTGCGATACTTCTTCACCGGCATGCCGTTACCGTTCGGCGGCCAGGACGTGCTGCTGCATCCGCTGGCCTGGGCGGGTTGGATTGGCTTCCTCGTGACCGGAATCAATCTGATCCCAGTCGGCCAGCTTGACGGGGGGCATGCGATGTACTCACTGCTTGGCCGGCGTGCGCGCTCGCTGTGGCTGCCGCTCACCGTCTCCTTGGTGGTCTACTCATTGCTGTTGTCCCCCGGCTGGCTGCTGTTCGCGGGGCTGCTATTCTTTTTCGGCCGAACCTACGCCACGCCGCTGGATGACGTGACGCCGCTCGACGGGCCGCGCAAGGCGATCGCGATTTTCGCGATCTTGCTCTTCTTTCTCACTTTCGTTCCGAATCCGGGGTTGTTCTAGGTCGCGCCAGCACTGCGCATAGCCACAGCGGCTCCCGGCGTGGACAGGGAAGTGCTTCACTACGGCAGCTCCGCCAGCACCTTTCCCATCTGGTCCACTCCATATCCCGGCAGTCGCAAAACTTCCTGCTGAAACCCGGTGCTACGGATGACTTCGAGCAGTGGGCCAAGTTTCGGGCTGCGGTAGTGCTCGAGAGGGATGACCAGATCGTAGCGCTCCTGATGCAGGGGTAGGAAGTCGAGCCCCAGTGTAGTGGCCGCGGCCTGAATCCCCATTCCGACGTCGGCCTGACCGCTGGCGATCGAAGCCCCAACCGCCAAGTGCGTATATAGCTCGTTGGCGTAGCCGTGAATCGCTGCTCGATCAAGGCCCTGCTGCTCGAGCTGATAGTCGAGCAGCACCCGGGTCCCAGCGCCGCGCTGGCGATTGACGAATTCGACGTCCGGGCGAGCCAGATCCTGTAGATCGGTGATCTGCTTGGGGTTGCCGGGCTGAACCATGAGCCCCTGCTGCCGGTTCGCGAATCCGAGCAAGACAATCGGTCTGCCGGGGAGATGCTTGCGGATGTAGGCCAAGTTGTATTCCCCGGTCTCCGGGTCAAGCAGATGCGAACCTGCCAGATGGGCTTCACCGCGTCCCAGGGCGATCAGTCCAGCCAGGCTGCCCACGCTGGCAGAGCTCAGACGGTGGCCGGCAGACGCCAGATGCTGCCCGAGCAGGTCCAAGGTCAGGTCGTGCGAGCCGATGATCAAGACTGTCCGCTCGATCTCAGCCATGGTTCGGTACAACCGGACCTCAACGTCGGTATCCGCCGCCAGCCCTTGGGATCCGCTCGGGATCACGACGATTCCGTCCGCCCGCGACAGGGAACTGATCACGCCCGCGCCGCGCGAAAGCGGGGCGGCCACGGCTCGAGCCCCCACGATCCCAACCGAAACGCGCAGATACTCATCGTCTCCCGGGCTGGAATGTACCTTGCGGGAAATCCGGGCGCGTAACGTCGGGAGATTGAGGGGTGGTAGACCAAGCCACCGTCGCAGCAACGGCTGAACAAAGATCTCTCCGGTCAGTGTGGCAGAAGCCGGGTAGCCCGGGACGCCGATAATTGGAACGGCTTGACGATCGTGGTGCAGCAGCCCCAGGATCACCGGGTGGCCCGGGCGGACCGCAACCCCGTGCACCAATAGCTCGCCCGAGCGGGCCACCGCTTCAGCAGAAAAGTCCTCGCTTCCGGCCGAGGATCCGGCGTTTAGAAGAATCAGGTCGGCCTCGGCCGCGGCCCTCCGTACTGCTCGTGAGATGTGCTCCAGGTCATCCGCCACGATCGGCGCCCGGGTCGCGATCCCTCCCCAGAGGGTGACCTGGGCCGCCAGCACCAAGCTGTTGGACTCCACGATCTGGCCGGGCTCCGGCGTGGTTCCCGGGGAGACCAGTTCAGTTCCGCTCGGGATGATGACGACTTTAGGCTGCCGGCGAACCGAAATCGTTGCGTGCCCGCTGGCAGCCGCCGCGCCAAGATCAATCGGTCGAAGCTGCTGCCCGGCCGCCACCACTAGCTCGCTCGCCACAATGTCTTCGCCGAGCTGGCGAATGTTCGCCCACGGATATGCAGGCGATCGCAACACGATGGACTGCCGGGGGCCGTCTCCCGCCTGCTCAACCAGCTCAACCGGCACGACCGTGTCCATGCCAGCTGGCAGCGGGTCGCCGGTGTCGACATAGGTCGCTTGTGGACCGATCTCCAGCTGTATCGGGGAGCGGTCGGCGGCCCCGGTCGTGTCAGCCGCCCGCAAGGCGTACCCATCCATGGCGGCCGCGTGATAGTGAGGGGAGGATTGCTTGGCCCAAACTGGGTGGGCGGTGACCCGTCCCGCGGCGGCCGCCAATGGGATGGTTTCATCGTCGATCGGCTGCCATAGTCCCGCTGCCTCCAGCGCCGATCGGAATCGATCCCAGGCCTGATTGAGTGGAACGTCCTTCAGGAAAACCGGCTCGGGGGTAGCATCCATTTAGAACAAGCGAACTTCCACCTGCGCACCGGCTTCTAATCCGGTCGCTTCAGGAGCAATTCGAACCAATCCATCCGCCCGGACCAGGGTAAAGATCAGATTCGAACGGCCAAATACTGGCACGGCCTGCACGCCTTCCGGAGCGACTTGTAGCTGCACCGGCAGAAAGTCCTCGCGGCCGGCGACCGACGCTACGCTCGTGCTGAGCCGAGCGCGTATCACCGGCTGCCACTGCGGGCCGGACATGCCCAGCAGCTTGCGGATCACTGGCAGCACGAAGAGCCGACTGGCAATGATGGCGCTGATTGGATTGCCGGGAAGCCCGGCGACCGGGATCCCGTCGCACACGGCCAATATAGTTGGCTTTCCGGGTTTGATGGCTACGCCGTGCACCAGGATGCCGGGTGATCCGAGCTCGGCGATGACCTCGGCTGTGATGTCGCGCTCGCTGACCGAGGAGCCGGCGGTAATCAGCACCATGTCGGCTTCGGCGCGCGCCTGCCGGGCCGACTCGCCAAGCACCGCTGCCTGGTCGGGGATGATGCCGTAGCGGATCGGGATCGCTCCGCCGGCCTCGACCAGCGCGCTCAACGAGTAGCTGTTCACATCGCGGACCTGCGCCGGTCCGGGCTGGCGGTCCGGCGGCACGACCTCGTCCCCAGTCGAGAGGATCGCCACCCTGGGCTTCCGGGCGACTGACAGCTGGGTCACACCCAGCGCCATCAGCCCTCCAATTTCCTGCGGTCCCAGCTGTATTCCGGCTCGCAATACCTGGTCGCCGGGCTGCACATCCTCTCCGCGCTGTAAGACGTTGCCGCCGACCGCTACGGGCTTGAGCACCTCGATCTGATGCCCATCGACCCGCTGGGTGTCCTCCACCATGACAACTGCGTCGGCGCCCGAGGGCAGCATCCCGCCGGTGTGCACCAGCGCTGCCTGGCCGGCCTTGAGCGACAGGTCGCTCTGCGTGCCCATTCGAATCTCGCCGATCAGATCCAAATAGGCGGGCAAGCCCGCCGATGCGCCGTGGGTGTCGCTAGCCACAACCGCGTATCCATCGACGGTCGAGCGTGCGAACGGGGGCAACGGGTCACCGGCGATGACCGGTTCCGCCAGGACACGCCCAAGGCTGCCTTCGGTCGGAATGAGCTCGACCTCGACCTGCGGATCTGACATGGCCCCCAAGAAGGCGGTCAACGCGGAGTCGGAACTGGTGAGCTTCAAGAACTCTGGCATCTCACTCGCAGTCTGTCAGTCTTGTATCGAGCTGGAAGCTGATCCCGCTTGTCAGCTCAGCAAGTAGCCAACCAGCTCGAGGTAAGCGGCAATCACGAACAACGCCAGACCGCTGAAGGTTAGGCTGGTCCAGCGCGGTGGGAACCCACTTCGTACCCGATTGATTTGCCAGATCT
Organism: uncultured Anaerolineaceae bacterium; assembly: GCA_964524585.1. GTDB lineage: Bacteria > Chloroflexota > Anaerolineae > Anaerolineales > E44-bin32 > JADFRG01. The sequence continues at coordinate 12,848 of CAZGCX010000029.1, read as the reverse complement.
GGGCCCCGGCCAGCGGCACCACAATGAGCGCACCCAGCGTCACCCGCTGGGGAAGTCCGAACAGGTAGGCGACCCCCAGGCTGACCATCGCAAAGAGTACTGCCAGGTCGTGAGCCCGCATCGCCGCTGACCAGCCCAGCCGGACCATCAGATTGCGCTTGCCGTACTTGGTATCGACCGCGTAATCTGGCAGGTCAAATACGATCAACATCGCAAAGGCCAGCGCCAGCAGCGGTGTGGTACTCATCAACAGCAGGCGATGCAGCTCTCCGGTTTGGATCACGAAACCGAAGGTCGGTGTGATCACCGCCACGACCAACGCAGCGACCAGCTCGCCGTAGCCAGACGCCACCAACCGCAGGGGCGGGGCGCTGTAGAAGAATCCCCCCAGGAACCCCAGCGCCAGCACTGGCCAGGCGGCCAAGGGGAGGCTACCGGTCACGAGAGCGGCGGATGCCACTGTTGCCGCCACCCCGGTAACTATGATGGCGGCGTATAGGGCGACCTTGCGAGGCAGGCGGTCGGGGCCAATTGCACCGCTTCCGCCGGTAAAAGGCGTGCGGGACGGGCTCAGCTGGTCACCAGGCGCGTCGAAGTATTCGTTCAGGTAGTGGGCCATCACCTGGACCAGGGTGACCAAGAGCTGGCCAACGGCATACCTGGCCGGGTCGATTGGCCATCCAAGATGGGCCGCGATGGCCACACCCAGCCCGTAGAGCAGAAACCCTCCGGTCAGGAACAGTGGTCGCGTCAGCCGGACGAATAGTCGCAGGTCCCTGACGGTCGGCCGCGGTTCACTCATTCGATTGGGGGGTCCTCCTCGGTCGCCATCCGAACCAGCGTAGCCACCCCGTCAAACGCCTGGACGGAGAAGGCCACCCCGAATGGCACCAGGACCAGGGTTGGCTGGTCACAGCTCAGCCGATAGCGTGCCCCGTGGGTCGGCGAGTCACTTCGCTGATCCTCCCACTCAAACTGCGCATGGCCGCCAATGAGCGCCCACAGCTCATCCGCTACTTCCTGGACGTTCGGTGAGCGCGATGAGCCAGATGGAAGGCTGACCAGCTCAGCCAGTCCGAATCGTCGCAACAGGTGGTCAGAATAGTGAAGCAGCGGCAGCACTTGCTCGCGGTCGCGCTGCACACCGTGAAGCGGCTTGACATAGAGATCGTGGATCGGTAGATCCATTACTAGCGTTCGAGCGCCTGCGAAATGTCGGCGACGTGCTCCGCCCGATGGTCGACCATTCGGCGCAAGAATCCCTCGGCGCTCAGCATCTCGCCGCTCGAGTGGCGGCCGATCAGATCTAACTGATCGTCGTCCAAGCCTTCCAGGAACTCCAACGCCAACTGATAGTGCTCTGCGACGCTGGCGAGCAACTCTTCAGGCTGCAGTCTGCCGCTCTTCCGGACCGCCGATCGGTTCCACCGATCCAGATCGAAGTCCTCCGGAACGGTTTGTCCACCCGCGACCAGTCGCTGCACCTGACCCAGATTGCCACGCTCGCCGTCTGCCAGGTGGCCGATCAAGTCCTTGACGGTCCAGGTTTGATCGTCGTCCGAATACACGGTGACCGACATGTCGGCTGCAGACAGGCTCTGCAGGACCGGCCAGGTCTCCGCGTGCCGGCTTTCCATGTGTGCGCGCAGTCGGTCCTTACGTTCGCTCATGGTTTACCCTTTCACTCACAGCAGCGCTCCGGCGTCCACTCGAAGCGTGTGGCCGGTGATGTATTCGTTCTTGAGCAAGAAGATAACGGCCTCTGCGACGTGCTCTGGTGCGACCGGCCGACGGAGCGGCAATCGGCTGGTGATCTCAGCCCAACGTTGGTCCCCCATCCATACCGGCTTGAGCGTTGGCCCCGGCACCACGGCGTTCACCCGGACTTCCGGCGCCAGGGCCAGGGCGGCTACTTGGGTGACCATTTCCAGGCCGGCCTTGCTGATCGAATGAAGCGGAAAGCGCTTCCACGGGCGGTAGGCTGCGGTGTCCGATATGTTTACCATGGCGCCCCCACCTCGCGCTCGCATCCGCATACCGGCTTGCTGCAGGCTGAAATAGGCACCCTTCAAGTTTAACCCGACCGTGCTCTGCCAGTCCTGGTTGCTGGCATCCAGGAAGTTCACCCGGTCGAGAACTGCAGCCGAATTGACCAGCACCTCCAACCCTCCGTAGACCCGGTCAAGCGCCTCAAATAGGAGCTTGACACCCGCGCTGCTTGAGAGGTCGGCCTCAGCCAACTCGGCGCGCACACCATGCGCTTCCACTTGTCGGAGTGTCTCTCGAGCCAGTCGCTCCGAGCGGTGGTAGTGGATCATGAGCTGGCAGCCTTGCTCAGCCAACGCGAGCGCGATGACCCGGCCCAGCCGGTGGCCGGCGCCCGTGACTAGCGCGGTTTTGCCCTGAAGCTGCATCATGACCTCAGAACGGAACGAGCCGGAGCCCTATTTGCGGAATAAGTTCGACAGAAAGAACCAGAGATTGGCGGGGCGTTCTGCGAGACGGCGAACGAGGTAAGGATACCACTGGGTGCCGAACGGAACGTACACACGAACCGGATAGCCGCGCGACTGCAGCGAGCGCTGCAGCTCGGAGCGTATTCCGAGCAGCAATTGGAACTCCAACGCTTGTTTCGGCAGACCGATGCGCTGTGCGAACTGCTCGGCGTGGTCGATCCGCCGCTGGTCGTGACTGGCAACGGCGGAGAGCGGCGAGGTCCGCCCGTCCGACGATGCCGGCATGCTGCCCTGATCCCGGGCGGCGGTGAGCAGCAATTCGGTCAGCCGATCGAAGTTCGCGTCAACCTCCGCCTTCTTTTGGTAGGCGACGGTTTCAGACTCCAGGTAGGCTCCCTTGACCAGCCGAACTCGGGTACCGTTGCTGGCCGCGGTCTGCAGATCGCGCTGACTGCGAAAGAGGGCTGACTGGAACACCAGTCCGACTTGCTCGAGTTGTTGGCTTAGCAGGCTGTAGTGGACGCTTAGCGCCTGATCGATGGTGTCCGAGTGTTCCATGTCGATGCGTAGGAAAACTCCCTGGACTGCTGCCTCCCGCGCAATGGAAAGCATATTGTGCTGACACTGATCAAAGTCAATCAACAGTCCGATTTGGGTCAACTTGAGCGAAACGCTGGCCCGCAAGTCCGCCTGAGCGACGGCTCGGACCAGCTCGATCAGATCGGCAGTCGCCTGACTTGCTTGCGCGGGATCGGTGATCTCCTCTCCCAGATGGGCCAGGGAGGCAGTCAGACCGTGTTCGGCGAGCCGGCGAGCGACGGCGATCGCCTCAGTCAGCGTCTCGCCAGCAACGAACCGATGTGCGGCCCGCCGGGCAAATCGCCACCGGCTGACCGTAGCTTGAGCCCAGCGAGCTTGCGAGAGGTAGAGCAGCAACCAGCGGATCACGGCACCTCCTGCACAGGTCGATTCTAGCCTGCTTCCGGCTGATATAATGCGCGGCGAGGCCTAAACCTAACCACGCACTTTCTGATCGCCCGATCGGAATCCGGTGGTATCACGTGCCTGCGTAGCTCAATTTGGCAGAGCAGCGGACTCTTAATCCGTAGGTTGCAGGTTCGAGTCCTGCCGCAGGCACCTGCTATGTACAAAGCGGTCAGGATTACATTCCTATCCTTGTGCCTGGTCGCCATGGCCATCAATCTGCTCGGCCTGGCGTTCACCTTGATCAACCTGGCGCGTCTGCTGGGCAGCTGAATCCCCATCTTACAGATACCTTTCAATCTAACCGCGGATGGCACCGTTTATGCAATAATCCCGCTGCACCTTAACAGCGGGCAACCTCCGCTTTAGGTGTTTCCACTCTCGCCTTGGTCGCCAGGAAACTGGCGACCGAGTGCGTTTAATGGGACCAGGGTTCGTTGCAGGCGTCAAAATCCATGGTGTACACTTCCAGGCGATGAGTCAAGCCGCTGTGGAGAACGGTAGGCGGGTCGTCTGCATTGAAGACGAGCCCGAAATGATTGATCTGGTGCGCCTGATCTTGAGCCGCCGCGGCTTCGAGGTGACCGGCGCCAATGGTGGGCTTGAAGGGCTCGAAACGGTCGAACGCGAGCGCCCAGATCTGGTCTTGTTGGACTTGATGATGCCCGACATGGATGGCTGGGAAGTCTACCAGCGGATCAAATCCGACGAGCACCTGCGAGAGATTCCGGTGATCGTGGTCACCGCCAAGGCGCAGTCAATTGACAAAGTGCTCGGACTTCACATTGCAAAGGTTGATGATTACATCACCAAGCCCTTCGGGCCACAGGAGCTGCTTGAGAGTGTGGAGAAGATCCTGGGACCGGTAGAAGGTGCCGAAGTTCAGGGGATGCCGTAGGCGTCCAGGGGCCCAGTGCCGGCTGTGGTGCCGCCGGGCTGAATTGAGACCATAGCCGATCTGCGGCGGAGCCAGAGGCTCCGCCTTTTGATTCCCTCCAACGCTATAATCGGCGCATGCGCACCCGACAGCTGGCCGGCCTGTTGATCCTGCTTGCCTTGACCCTGACTCCCGGTCAAGCGCTGGCCCAATCGGACGGCCCCACTTACGTGGTCCTCCCCGGCGACACGCTCTTCCGCATCGCGCAAGTCTTCGGCACTTCGGTCGACGAGCTGGCGGCGGCCAACGGGATCGATGACCCTGCAAGCATTTTCCCCGGGCAGGAGCTGGTCATTCCGGGTTACCCGGGAATCACCGGCCAGCTGGTCTTCAAGACCGCTGTGCTGGGCGACTCAGTTCGAAGCCTGAGCTTGCAGACCGGCGTGCAGCTGGATGCCCTGCAGCGGCTGAATCGGATCGTGCATCCGGACCGGCTGCACGCCGGCCAGGGCTTTATCACGCCTGATCCGAGCGTGCAAACAGGCGGACTCCCTTCGGCACAGCGGGTAGTGGTGGGGCGAGGGAACTCTGTGGTCGAGATTTCGGCCAGCCTGGGCGAGAATCCGTGGGTACTGCGCCAGATCAACGGCGGCCAGTGGCCGGTGCCTGGCGAAATGCTCTGGGTGCCAGGGGGCGATGCACCGACCAGCGCCTTGCCGCCGGAGATCTCGCGAATTGAAGTCGGCCAGCTGCCGGCGGTTCAGGGACAGGCCGAAGTGATTGAACTGCAGGCCGCCTCGACTGCAGAGCTCACCGCCAGTTTAGGTCCCTGGCAATTCGGGCTGGAACGGTCTGGTCCGGGGCAGTTTGTGGGCATGCAGGGAGTGAGCGCCTTGGCCGAGCCCGGATTGCTCGACTTCACCATCGCGTCCAGCGACTTTCAGTTCGTACAGCCGATCGAGCTGGTGTCTGGAGGCTATGGCTCGGAGGCCTTGATCGTGCCTCCCGAAACGCTTGACCCAGCCAACACCGGGCCGGAGGACGCCCTCATTCAGCAAGTGGTGGATGTGTACTCCCCCGAGAAACTCTGGTCCGGTGTGTTTGCATTCCCAACCGACTACTACCAAACCTTTCCATCTTTCTTTGGAACCCGCCGCAGCTACAACGGCAGCGCCTATAGCTACTATCACACCGGGCTGGATCTTTACGGAAGTACGAGTACACCGATCTACGCGCCGGCACGCGGCCGGGTAGCCCTCACACAGCAACTCACGGTGCGAGGCAACGTTACTTATATTGACCATGGCTGGGGGGTGTACAGTGGCTTCCTTCATCAATCACAAATTCTGGTGGAACCCGGCGATCTCGTGGAGCAGGGTCAGATCATCGGCTATGTGGGGGGAACCGGGCGGGTCACCGGGCCGCATTTGCATTGGGAGATTTGGGTCGGTGGCGTGCCGGTCGATCCGCTGAGTTGGACTCAGCTTGAGTATCCCTAGACGCCCCGCCGAACTGAATTCAGGATGAGGGCCGCGAGCCGCTCCGTCCGGTCTCTTGTTGGAAGAGCTGGCGAGCCTGATCGAGGTCGGTTTCTCGAACCCAGAGCTCAACCCGGCCCAGACCGCCGACTGCGAGCCCGATTGCGGCCCCGGCCGATTCGCCCGATAGCCAGACCTCGATCCCGTGCGCTTCGAGCAGCCCACGCAGCATCTCGGCTTCTGCCTGTCCGTGTACAACTCCGACCAGGGCGGGCTTATACGGAGGACGGTCCATGACCGTGTAGTATAATGGCCGCGTTCCACCCAGAAGTCACCCATCCTCCTGAATGATCTCCTCTCCAACGGCTGTACTTGAGAGCTACTGGACCGAGTTCGAAGTCACAGACGACGACCTAGATTTCATCGACAATCTGCTGCTCGAGCGGGAACTTCCGCTCACCTCTCAGGAAATGACCAGGGCGCTGGTCGAGCACCGGCTGGAGCGGCTGGCGCAAGAGAGGCAACGCGCAGCCAAGCCCGAGGTCGAGTCGTACCTGCCCGGTGGCAACTACCAGGTCGGCCAGCGACTGCGCTTCCCCAGCTTGAGCGGAGAGGTCGGTCAGGTGACTGGCATTCGCCCCGGTATTAACCCCGATCTGGGGACGTTTGATGTGATCCAGGTCGACTTCGAAGGCGGCGGCAAGCCCCGCGAATTCGCTGCCCAGCTCGAGCAACATGGCCTCAACCTGGTCGAACCTGAGGGCGAAATGGCGCCGGAGGACGAAACTCCCCAAACGGTGCTGCGCCAGTACGGAGACCTGATCGCCAGCCGGCTTGAGCAGCGGCTTGCGGCAACCTCTGAGATCGTCAGGATCGCCGGTCGATGGTTCCACTCCGGCTTGCTGGCCGAGATCAACGAAGGTCACCTCAATCTAGCTGAGGCGGTGCTGGACGTGTCCAGCGGTGGTCCGCTGCCGACCCGAGATCTGTTGGAGCACATGGAATTGCCGTCAGGGCTGGACCCAGTACTGACCGAGTTCTCGGCTGACTTTGCACTGCAGGAAGATCAACGTTTCGATGAGGTCGGGCCAGCCGGCAGAGTGCTTTGGTTCCTGAAGCGACTGGAACCGCCCGAGGTGCTGGAAACTCCAGAATGGTTGCGCTACGAATCGCGGCAGTATGACCGGGCGTTGCTGGACGCCGAGCTGCTTCAGTTGGAAGCGCTGGTGGACGACGAGCATGGCGAGCAAGCTGCGGCCGGCACTCCCGGCGTACCGGTGACACTGCCGCTGTTGTTTCCGCACTGGCGCGCCGGCTCGCTGCCGCTATCGTCCCGCCTTCAGCCCCTATTCCCGACCGCATATGAGGCGCCTCGTATCCGGTTCATCCTGGTGGATGGTCACAGTGGACGTAAGTTTCCGGGCTGGGTAGTGCGTGCCCCGCGCTATGTCTTCGGGCTGCGGCAGTGGTATCAGGAGTACGACGTTCCAGCCGGCGGATTGGTCAGTGTGCGCAGCGGCGAAGAAGAGGGAGAAGTGATCGTCGAGGCGGTGGACCCGCGAAAACGAAACGACTGGATCCGCACGGTCACGGTCAGCGGAGACGGTCGAATCGGTTTCACAATGCTGAAGCATCCGGTTGGTTCTGAGTACGATGACCGGATGATCGTGGGCGTAATTGACGAAGCGTCATTGGACGAGGCCTGGCTCAATGGGGCCCAAAGCAAACTCCCGCTAAATCGCCTGGTGCCGGAAGTCTTCCGCGAGCTATCGAAGTTGAACCCGCAGACCACCGTTCACGCTCAATCGCTGTACTCGGCGGTCAACGTGATTCGCAGATTGCCGCCGGGACCGATTTTCGCAGAACTGGGCACTCAGCCGTACTATGAGCATGTCGGCGATCACTATTGGCGGCTGAACGAAGAGAATTGGCGCGACCAATGACTTCCCAGGTTCCGGCTTCGCTCGTCCGCCCCACAGTTGAGACTGCCTTTCACATCGACTACGACTGGTGGGATCGTTCCGGCCGAGACCTTGAAGTGTATCTGCGCAGCCACCTGTGCTCGACTCACCAGGAGGTTTTCGCCGAGGCGGATCTCGGCCAAGAGGTCGATCACGTTGATCCATGGACCGGTGAGGTCTCGCAACTGGACCGGATCCAAGACGTGCTGATTTCCCACTGCGCACAGCAGGAGGGTTATCTAACGCGCCAGATGAGTCTGATCAACGCCATCTTCCGGGTGTTCCTGGCAAACGGCAACGTGCCGCTGAGTTCGGAGGACTTGGCCGAGCAAGTTGGGCGCCCGGCGCGCATGATTCTGCGAACCCTGTCCGGCGCTCGGGTCTATAAGGGCATTCGGCCGGTCGGCTAGTCCGGCGCCGAGTGGCGAGCGATACCCGCTGTGAGATAATCCTTCGATTGCGCCTGTAGCTCAGACTGGACAGAGCAGGGGCCTTCTAAGCCCAAGGTCGCAGGTTCAAATCCTGCCAGGCGCGCCTGTGGGCTGTGGGGAGGACGCCCGGTGGTAGCAATCTTCTCGGGCCGCTTCTTCCTGGACGCAGCAGGCCATCCAGACCCAAGCCAGCCGATTTTCGGGCTGTTGCCGCAACACCCAACTCAGGGTCGCGCGGCCCTGGCCCAGGTCGCCCCTTTGTATGGCTTCTACGGCCGATGTGATTGCGTCGCTGACTGGATCCATCTTGCTTTCTGGGACTCCAGCAGCATCGTAGCACGTCAGCCCGCTCCTGGCCCTAACGCCTAACTTACAGTTCCTGCTGTTTCCTGCGTGGATCGTCTCCGGCCAGCACACGGATACGCTGCCAGGGGGGCAGGTCTTCCATCTCGGCCAGCGTCTGGCGCAATTCATAGATCTGATCCCGCAGTCCGGCAGCCTGCTCGAACTCGAGCGCCTCGGCAGCCTCCCGCATGCGCTTCTCCAGTTGCTTGATCACTCGCGCCAGTTCCTGCTTGGGCATATCCAGCGGCGCGCCTGCCGCGTAGTCTGCCCGTGCCTCCGCAACCGCTCGCTCGGCCATCTGGTCGGTGAGGTCGCGGATCGCCTTGACAATGGTCATCGGTTCGATGCCGTGCTGCTGGTTGTATGCAGTCTGCTTGGCGCGGCGTCGATCGGTCTCTTCGATCGCGATCCGCATTGAGTCGGTGGTGCGATCGGCATACATGATCACCCGGCCTTCGACGTGACGCGCCGCCCGGCCAATGGTCTGGATCAGAGCGGTCGAGGAGCGCAGGAAGCCCTCCTTGTCGGCGTCCAATATGGCTACCAACGAGACTTCCGGGAGGTCGAGCCCCTCCCGGAGCAGGTTGATGCCCACCACTACGTCGAACACCCCCAGACGCAGATCCCGCAAGATACCGACTCGATCGAGGGTGTCGATCTCGGAGTGCAGATAGTGGACCTTGACTCCCATCTCCAGCAGATAGTCTGCCAGGTCCTCGGCCATGCGCTTGGTCAAAGTGGTAACCAGCACTCGCTGCCCAACCTCGGTTCGGCGGCGGATCTCGCCCAACAAATCGTCAATCTGGCCTTCGACCGGGCGCACTTCGACCTGCGGATCGACCAATCCCGTGGGTCGGATGATCTGCTCGACCACCTGGTCTGCCTTGTTCAGCTCAAAGGGACCCGGGGTAGCCGAGGTGTAGATCACCTGCCCGATGCGGGCCTCGAATTCCTCGAAAGAGAGCGGACGGTTGTCGATCGCCGACGGCAAGCGAAAACCGTACTCCACCAAGGTCTCCTTGCGGGATCGATCCCCGGCAAACATGCCCTGAATTTGTGGAACGGTCATGTGGCTCTCATCGATCACCAGCAGGAAGTCGGCCGGGAAGTAGTCCACCAGGGTCCACGGCGGCGACCCAGGCGGTCGCTGATCGAGATGCCGAGAATAGTTTTCGATGCCCGAGCAGTACCCCACTTCGCGCAGCATCTCCAGATCATAGTGGGTGCGCTGCTCCAGACGCTGCGCCTCCAGGTGTTTCTCCTGCCGCTTGAAGTGCTCTACCTGGCCCGCCAATTCGGCTTCAATGTCGACAATGGCCGACTTCAGCTTCTCCTCTTCAGTGATGAAGTGCTTGGCAGGGAAGATGTCGATCGCCTGCCGCTCCGCAAGCAGTTCACCGGTCAGTGAATCAAACTCAACAATCCGTTCGACCTCGTCCCCGAAGAATCCAATCCGCAGCCCACGCTCGCCGTATGCCGGGATGACCTCCAGCGTGTCACCACGCACGCGGAAGTTGCCGGAACTGAGCTGCAGGTCATTGCGTTGGTAATGGCTTTCAACCAGTTGGCGGAGCACCGCCTCCCGGCGGTAGACCTTGCCGGTCTCGAGGTGAATGACGATTCGCCCATAGGCCTCCGGGCTGCCGATGCCGTAGATACAGGAAACGGAAGCCACAACCACCACGTCTCGCCGGGAGATGACTGAGGCGGTCGCCGACAGGCGCAGTCGCTGGATCTCCTCATTGATATCGGTCTCCTTCTCAATGTACAGGTCGTGGCGAGGTACATAGGCTTCCGGCTGGTAGTAGTCGTAGTACGACACGAAGTACTCGACGGCATTGTCCGGAAAGAAGTCCCTGAACTCTGCGTACAGCTGTGCCCCCAATGTCTTGTTGTGAGCGATGACCAACGTGGGCCGCTGCACCTCTGCGATCACCCGGGCGATGCTGAAGGTCTTCCCGGTCCCGGTGGCTCCCAACAAGACCTGGTGCTTCGACCCTTGATTAAGCCCTTGAACTAAATCCCGGATCGCGTCAGGCTGGTCTCCGGTTGGAGAGTAGGGAGCTTGAAGCTGAAAGTCGGTCATGACCTGGCCCGCTTTCTAGGAAGCGATCTGTACTGCTTGCCAATCACTGCTCGATGTGCTCCAGGAAAATCGGGTTGCTGTAGATCCAACCCTGCTCGGGCTCCAGGCGGGCCTCAACCCGATAGGCGCCGCCGCGTTTGACGGTCAGCATCGCGTGCTGGGTGCGATCCCAGCGTTGAACCATGGTCCCATAGCGGTACAGGTCGATCCGCGCCGGGCGCGGGCATCGGACCTGCAGCGTAGCTCCCAGTTCGAATTCCAGCTGGTCACCCATGACCGCCTGGTGCTGATCGGCATCGGCTGTGAAACGAAATCCGCTCGTGGCGACGCCACGATCATATCCGACGTAGCAGCGGCCTGCCTGCAGGCACTCGTAAATCAGCCGGCGATCGCTAGGAAGGTTGCCGCTCAGCGGCTTCGGGAGCAGCAAGTGGGTGTTTACTGCCCGGAAGAGCCACTGGTATGGAAACAACACCCGCCGCAGTGGCCCGACCCGGGCCGGCAGCGCATGCGCATCTGAGTTGCCGATGGCGACCGTGCGCCATCCAGCACGCAACTGCGCGTCCCACCGCTCCAAGATGGCCGTCGCTGGGCCCCGGGCAACCATACCGGGGAAGATGCTGTAGAACAGGGCCTTCGGCCAAGAATCCAGCCGGCACTTGAACTCGCTCATGAAGTTCCAGATCTCTAGACCGGTGTATCCGCGCACTTCCCAATCGTCCCACGAGAGATCAGTCTGGCCGAACTTGAGGGCTGCGCAGTCGATCGGGTGTGCCAGAAAGGTCAGCCCCCCGCGCTTCGTGGCTTGTTCAATCAAAAGCTGAGGATCTTCAGCATATGCCGACAGGTCCTCGCCGGCTCCGAAGATGAGCAGGTGCGAGCGCCCAGGAGAGCGTTGCGAGTCGTGCACCTCCTGGCCGATCAGCATCAGCAGCCGCCGGTCGCCTTTGAAGTGATAGGCCTCATGTTCCGGCGCGAGCAGGTTGTGATCGGTGACGATGACGAAGTCCAATCCCGCCTGCAGTGCTGCGGCAGCGATCTGCTGGTGGGTGCCATGTCCGTCCGAATCCGTCGAGTGCATATGCAGGTTGCCGACGTATTCAAACATGGACCCTCGGGGAATGAGTGGTAGGTGAGCGAACTGCGGAACGAGCCAAAAGCATATCACACGCACTCCCGGTTAGAATGAAACCCTTGATTCGCGGTACTTGGCCGGTTGCGGTGAGGCCATGCCGCGCAGGGGCCCCGGATGAATAATTCCGAAGTCGCACAGGTATTCGAGGACATAGCGGATCTGCTCGAACTTAAGGGAGAGCAGGTGTACCGGGTGCTCGCCTATCGGCGAGGGGCCGAGGCCATCAGGGGTTTGGGTCGCGACATCAATGGGATCTGGCAAGAGGGTCAGCTTGAACAGATTCCGGGCGTCGGCAAGGCAATCGCTGGAAAAATCGACGAGTTGCTTGGAACTGGAACACTCGAGTTCTATGAGAAGTTGAAGGCAGAGGTACCGCTCGGGCTGCTTGAGGTGCTGAAGGTCGGCGACGTTGGGCCCAAGAAGGCAGCTCGCTTCTGGAAAGAGCTCGGCATCACCTCGATCAAGCAACTCGAGGCCGCCGGCAAGCAAGGCAAGCTGGCCGAGTTGTCCGGCATGGGGGAGCGCTCCCAGGCACGCATCCTGGAGAGCATCGAAGCCCTCAAGCGGCGCCAGACCGGGCGGATCATCATCGGCATGGCACTTCCGATCGCTGAACAGCTGCTTGGAGAACTGCGGAAACATCCCAAAGTCAAAGCGGCCGATGCGGCCGGAAGCTTGCGCCGCGGCCGGGAGACGGTGGGGGATCTCGATTTGCTGGTGTCCACCGACGATCCGGAGGCGGTGATGTCGAGCTTTCTGGACCTGCCAATCATCGGCCGGATTCGGAGCACGGGAGGGATCAAGACCAGCGTCGAGCTGGTGGATGGGATGCGGGTTCAGGTCTGGACCCATCCGACTGAGCGGTTCGGAACCGCCTTGCAGTACGCCACTGGATCGAAAGACCACAACGTGCGTCTGCGGGGGATCGCGCTGAGCCAGGGCCTGTCGCTCTCTGATCAGGCGTTCGTCCGCGAAGACGGGGAAGAAATTCTGTGTTCGACCGAGGAAGCGGTCTACCAGACGCTTGGCATCCCGTGGATCGCCCCCGAGCTACGCGAGGATCGAGGCGAAATCCAGGCCGCGCAAGCCGGCGAG
>CAZGCX010000028.1:238-17472 GCA_964524585.1 uncultured Anaerolineaceae bacterium | reverse complement strand
AAGAAGTGCTCTACGAAAACGGCAAGGTTCAAGAAGTGGCCGTGATCGGGTTGAGCACGGCGGACGGAGGGCAAAAAATCAAGGCCTTCGTGGTGCCGCGGGCCGGAACGGTTTGTTCCGAAGAGGAGTTGCTCGAGCTTTGTCGCAAACGACTCGACGAATATGCGGTTCCTTGGGAGATCGAGTTCCGCGAGCAATTGCCCAAATCATTTGTCGGGAAGATACTGCGGCGGTCGCTGATTGAGGACCATGGCTAGGCTCACATGTTCCGTCGAGGGCTGCTCCCTGGGCTGGCGGCACTGCTGGTCGCACTCATCATGATCCAACCGGATTGGCTTGCCAAAGCGCTGTCAGATCGAGTGCTGTACTCGGTACCAACCGAGCAGAAGACCGTGGCCTTGACCATCGACGACGGCCCGGACCCTCGCACCACGCCGGCCATCCTGGACCTGCTGTCCAGCTACCAGGCGCGGGCGACGTTTTTTGTGATTACCGGACGGATCCCTGGCAATGAACCATTGCTCGAGCGGATGGTGGACGAGGGACATGAGCTCGGGAACCACCTGACCAGCGAGGAGCCGAGCATCCGGCTGGGAAGTGATGGCTTTGCACGCGAGCTGGAGTCGGCCAATTCGGCGCTGACCGAGTTCGGGGACATCCATTGGGTGCGCCCGGGCTCCGGCTGGTTTAATCAGGCGATGCTGAACACCGCCGAGCAGCAAGGGTACCGCTTGGCGCTGGCCTCAATCTATCCTTTCGATGCCACCATTCCCTCTCCCTGGTTTGCCTCCGAGTTCATCCTGTGGCGGCTGCGGCCAGGAAGCGTGATCTTGCTGCATGACCACCGCGGTCGGGGTGAGCGGACGGCCACCACCTTGCAGCGGGTGCTGCCCGAATTGCTGCGCAGAGGCTATTCGGTGGTGACGCTGACGCAGCTGGTTGAGATGGATCGCAACGGCGTCTCCGCCACCAGTCCATAGCCAGGCACGTCGAACCCACCTAGAAATCCAGCCCAACCAACCAAGCCAGTGGCGAGTAATCTGGGCTTGCGCCGGTTGAACCAGCGCGGCCCGGCTTCACTGGAGCGATACAAGCGTCAGGTAGTTTGGGCTCGCACTGGCTGAATCAGCGCGGCTTGAACCCGTTGCAGGTCGTACGGCACATGCATGCGCTCGAACATGCTGCTCGCCTGCACCAGCTGCGCTTCCCCGGCCTCGGGGCCAAGGTGGCTGCCGATGAGATAGCGCGCCAGCGCCTCGTCGTAAGGCATTTGCATCCGCTGCGCCTCGGTCAGCGCCTGCCCCCAGCTCTTGAGCGCCTGGCGCCGCTTCCCACGCAGCCAGTGGAGCTGGCCGCTCCAGGCGTAGGCACGCGGCTTGCCCAGCTTGAAGACCCGAGCGTAGCTGTGCAGATCTTTGCAGGCTTGCTGACTGGCCTTGATCAGCGCCTCGGTCACCGGCTGGCCGACCTGCAGCCCAGCGTTCCACAAACCCAAATAGACCTCCGCCGATCCGGCATAGCCAAGGAAGTTGGCCGGCGCGCTGGGCGGGCTGCCTGCGATCAGGGCCGAAGTCTGCTTTGCCAGTTCGTAGGCGCGTTTCAATTCGCCGCGTCGGAGCTGAACCACCGCCGCAACTCCATGGTTGACGATTTCGTCCGAGCGAGCAATGGTCTGCTGCAGCAGGCCCGTCGCCCGTTCAGTGAACTCTACCGCCTGATCGAGATTCTCCGCCGGCTGCAAGCGGAGCTGCAGCGCGGCCCTCCAGGAAAGCGCCCAGGAAATGTGCTGCAGGTGGTTGCGCCGAACGGCCGATTCGTAAACCTGCTCCCAAATCTCGGCGCACTCGGCAAACCGACCCTGAAAGTAGTGCCGGTGGGCCTGAATCACGGAGGCCGCCGCCCAACGGGCTTGGTCGCCGAGACCCTCGAAGATTTCGACCGCCTCGGCCATTGCCGCTTCACCGCGGGTCCAGCGACCGAGGAACTGCTCGAAGGTGCCGGTTACAAACAACACGTATCCGATGGTCGGAGGATGCCGCAGGCTGCGAGCAGTGGATCGAGCGCGGCGAGTATAGGAATCGGCCAGCGGATGCAAGGTGGCCAGTGCGGCGGTGTAAGCCGCACCGGCATACGCGGTGGCCAGTTCCGGCGAAGTGCCACCTGACTCGGCCAGGTTGAGTGAGCGCAGCACTGCGTTGATCGCCAGCACCGTATCGTTCGTGAACACCGCCAGTTCAGCCAAGGTCAGATAAGCTCGAGCGGCCTCCAAATAGTGTGGCCGAGGAGTCCGGGACAGCCGGCCCGGACGGATCCGGTGGATCACCTGCCGGATAACCTGGCGCAGCATCCCCAGCGCCAGTCGTAGCTGGCTGCTCGGTACCGGCCATCCCAACGCTGCCACCGCCTTTCGCAAATGCTGTCGGGTCTCGATGAGTTGGCCCAATCCATAGCAGGCCTGGCCCAATTGACGTTCCAGGCGAGCAGTCTCCAGCGGCGAACCGGCCTGCGTTCCACGCAGGGCCAGGGCGCGTTCGAGGAACATCGCCGCGTCCTGATAGGCCCCGTGCGCCAGGGCGAAGTCGCCGGCTTGCTCCGCATACGCTCGTTCCTTCTGTTCATCGCCGGCCAGGCCCCAGTGATAGGCCAGCGGTGCAACCTGATCCAGCGCCGCTCCGTAGGTCTGCTCCAGTGCCTCGGCAACCTTTCCGTGCAGGTAGGCCCGAATCTCGGGTTGCAATTCGTCCAGCACCGCTTCGCGCAGTTTGTCGTGGGCGAAACGCCAGTGCTCCTCCTCGAACTGAATCACCCCCGCTTCGGCGATGGTGACCAACCGCCGCTCCAGGTTCACTTCCGGTGTCAGCACCCGCAGCACCTGTAGATCGAGCTGCCGTCCGGCAACCGCCGCATACTGCAGGATTGGTCGGGCCTCCGTTGAGACCCGATTCAGACGCCGCTGGACGATCTCACGGATGCCGCGCGGAACGATGCGCTCGGGCAGTTCACTCCTGCCGACGCCTTCCATCTCACCCGCCTCTTCGGCCAGCGCCCGTACGACCTCGACCAGGAAGAAGGCGTTGCCCTCCGTTTCCCGCTGCAGGTAGCTCACAAAGCGAGGGTCGCGACCGATTTCGCCCAACATGGCGGCGCTCAGGTCGGCGATCTCCGGTTCATTAAATCGGTTGAGCTCCAACACCTGAGTTTGGGGAAATGCCTTGGGCAGCTCCGGGGTTTCTCCGCTGCGGTAGGTCCCGACAACCAGCAGTCTCAGTTTGGGGGCGGCGCGCGCGATGCGGTCCAGGACAAACAAGCCCTCCCGCGCCCAGTGCAAGTCCTCCAGCACGAGCACCGTTGGCTGACTCCGCCGGTAGAACAGGTCTTCGATCACAGTCATCAACCGGTCACGCGCCGCTTGTGGATCGAGCGGAGGCGCCTCCGGTACTTCGCGGCCGAGCAACTCATCGATGTCGGGAACCAGCAGCTTCAGCACGCCGGCTTCGAGGTCGCTGAGTTCGGTCAGCAGCACCAGCCAGCGCACGACCTCACGCCACATGT
Source organism: uncultured Anaerolineaceae bacterium (assembly GCA_964524585.1). Lineage (GTDB taxonomy): Bacteria > Chloroflexota > Anaerolineae > Anaerolineales > E44-bin32 > JADFRG01. Next base: position 13,920 of record CAZGCX010000028.1, on the reverse strand, counting down.
GGTAGGGACTGCCGCCTTCGGCTAACGCCTGACCGCGCAGCACAATTGCGCCGGCCACCAGAGCGCGAGCGCGCAATTCGTCCACCAAGCGCGTCTTGCCAACCCCGCTCTCGCCAGCGATCAACCAGGCCGAGCCTTGCCCGCCGATGGCGGCGGTCAGCTGCAGCTCCAGGGTCTCGGTTTCCTTCGCCCGGCCGACAAATCGGGCCGCCTGCAGGAAGCTCTCGCGGATCTCTTCGGTCTCAGCCGGAACTGGCAGTCCGGCCGCCTGACAAAGATCGCGGATGACCAGGTTGGCGTCGTCGTATCGTTCTCGGCGAGTCTTGGACAGCAGCCTGCCGACCACTTTGCCAATCGGCTGCTTGCCATTCAGCGCGCTCAGGTCGGGCTCGACGTCCATGATCTCTCCGATCATGGTCGCGATGTTGCGAGTATCGAAAGGGTATTTGCCGGCCAGGATCTCGTAGGCCATCACGCCCACCGCGTACAGGTCGGACTGCCGACTGGCCTTCGCCTCACGGAACAGTTCCGGAGCCAGGTAGGCGATAGTTCCGGCCACCGTGTCGGTGACTCCGGTGGCGGTGGATGCTCCAGCGACCGACAGCCCAAAGTCCAGCACTTTCACATTGCCGTCGACCACCAGCACGTTGCTCGGTTTCAGGTCACGGTGCAGCAGACCATGGCGGTGCAGATAAGAGAGTGCCTGCAGCAGCTGGATCAGCAGCTGGATCTGCGTTTCCAGCGGTTGATCCCGGCCGGCCTCCAAAAAGCTAACTCCGCCTTCCACCAGGTCCATGGCGACGAAAGGGTTGCCGGCTTGATCGAAACCGTAGTCGAGCACACTGATGATGCGAGGGTGGCGGAGCGAGGCCAGGGTCCGGAATTCCTGGGCCAGCGCCAGGCGTGGATCTGCCTTGCCTGATGGCGAGCCGAATTCGAGTCGGCTCTGTGGCGCGGTGACCCGCTTGAGCGCCACGTCTTCTCCACTCAGCCGGTCAGTGGCCCGATATACCGCCCCCATGCCACCCGAACCGATCGGCTCGCGCACCAGATATCGGTTGCCAATCAGCTCTTGTGTAGCCGGCCTATTCATGTGACTGGGGCCCCCGATGGGAGACACGGTCTTGCAGCAAGCGCGGTGACGGCATGGATTTCAAACGATTCGAGATGTTGAGCGGGGAAGCCAGGGCGACACAACATTATCATAATCCGCCGCCCCGAACTCTCGCAGGTCGCGCCCTGCGCGTGGGATACTGTGGCCAGCTCAATGCGTGTCTTGATCAGCGGCGCCGCCGGCAACCTGGGGACCTTCATCGCTCGGAACCTGGCCGCTTCGGGCCACCAGCTGCGGCTGATGATGCACCGGACGCCTGTTGCGCCCGACCTCGCCGGCCATCCGGTGATCCAAGCCGATCTCGGGGAACCCGTCTCACTGGAAGGGATCTGCCAAGAGGTGGACGCGGTTGTGCATGTGGCGGGGGTGCTGTTTAAACCTCGGCCGGACCGTTTCCTCCCGCATACCAACGTGCACTTCGTCCGCAATCTGCTGAACGAAGCGCTCTCGGCCGGAGTTGGGCGGTTCCTACTGGTCAGCTTCCCACAAGTCGAAGGCGATACCAGTCCCGACCGGCCCGCACGCGGTCGCCTGGACGCCGACCCGCCCTCAATCCACGCTCGCACCCGGTTGGAAGCAGAGCGGACCCTGTTGACCATGACCGAAGGCAGCGCCACTCATCCGGTCATCCTGCGCTCCGGGATCATCTACGGCACTGGGGTTTTGATGATCGAGGCTGCCCGGCGATTGATGCGCTGGCGATTGCTCCCGGTATGGCGGAAACCGACCTGGTATCACTGGTTGGCGCTGCCTGATTTCCTGAGCTGTGTCGCGGCGGCGGTCGATCGACCACAGATCGAGGGAATCTACCATCTCGGCGATGAGGTCCCACTCACCATCCAGACCGGGCTGGATCTGCTGGCTGAGCACTGGGGGTTTCCTAGACCCTGGCGATTGCCCGGATGGTCCTTCTACTTGGCGGCAGCCGCAGTGGAGCTGTTCGCCAGCCTGACCGGATCGGCTTCCCCGCTGCACCGCGATTTCATCCGCATCGGAATGGTGTCGCACTGGGGTGATACGCAGCGAATGAAGCAGCAGTTATTGCCACAGCTGGCCTACCCCAGTCTGCAGCAGGGCCTGACGCTGCTGTAACTCAGTTGGCCGAAATCACGGCGCGACCTCGCCGTAAGGCAGCGGTCTGTCTCGCAGGTCGGTCGCCCACACAGCGGTGTTAGACTCCGCCCGCATGAACGCCAAGGATCTGCAAACACTGGAGCTGCCGGCCGTGCTGCAGCGACTGGCAGGGTTCACCGACTTCTCGGCCTCCAAACAACTGGCGCTGGAGCTGGCCCCGACCACCTATGTGGAAATCGCCCAGCGCAGGCAGGCCGAGACCGCCGAGGCGCGCCAATTGCAATCCGGCGAAAGCCGCCTGACGATCGGCGGGGCACGCGACGTGCGAAAGCAGGCGGACGATGCTGCCCGCGGCTCGGTGCTCGAGCCCAATGAGCTGCTCGATGTGCAATCCACGTTGATCGCCGCCCGCACGTTGTCGCGCCGCTTCAAACGCGAAAGCTCCTTCCCAGTACTGTCCGAGATCGCTTCGGACTTGGCAGACGAAACCGGGTTGGTGAACGCCATCTCACGCGTGCTTGACGAGCGTGGCCAGGTGAAAGACAGCGCCTCCAAGCGCTTGGCTAACATCCGGCAGGAATTGCGCGCCGGCCGGGAACGGTTGGTCAAGAAGCTTGAACGAATGGTCAACGATCCGAAGACTGCCCCGATGCTGCAGGAGCCGATCGTCACCCAGCGGGAGGGGCGGTTCGTCATTCCACTGCGGGCCGAGTTCAAGGGCCGCATGCAAGCGGTGATCCATGACCAATCCTCGTCGGGGGCGACCTTGTTCGTCGAACCGCTCAGCGTTGTGGATGCCAATAACGAGCTGCGCCAATTGGAGCTGGCCGAACGAGAGGAGGTCCGGCGCATCCTGGCCGAGCTCTCCGGGATGGTCGGCGCCAAAAGTGAGCGGCTGATTCTGTCGGTGGAGGCGCTGGCGCGGCTCGACCTGGCATTTGCCAAAGCGCGCTACGCGGAGGCAATCGGCGCTACCCAGCCAGTCTTTCACCAACCGCTCGACCGCCGGGCACGGGTGCAGCTGCGGGAGGCGCGCCATCCACTGCTGCCGTCGGAAGAAGTGGTGCCGATTGACCTGCTGCTGGAGCCGGAAGTGCGGGCTCTGGTGATCACCGGACCCAACACCGGCGGGAAGACGGTGACGCTCAAGACCGCAGGACTGCTCTCGGCGATGGCGCAGTGCGGGATGCAGATCCCAGCCGCAGCCGGGTCAGAGGTGGTGGTGTTCGACGCGATCTACGCCGACATCGGGGACGAGCAATCGATCGAGCAATCGCTCTCCACCTTTTCATCACACATCTCGAACATCATCCGGATCCTGGAGGTGGCGGACAACCGGTCGCTGGTCTTGCTGGACGAGCTGGGCGCCGGCACCGACCCAGGCGAGGGCGCGGCGCTGGCTCGATCGCTGCTGACCGAGTTTGTGGACCGGGGTGCAATCACGCTGGTCGCTACCCATTATCCGGAATTGAAGCTCTACGCCCATCAGACCCCCGGCGTGCTGAATGCCAGCGTGGAGTTCGACCTGGAAAGCCTTCGGCCAACGTATCGGTTGAGCATCGGGTTGCCCGGGCGCTCAAACGCCTTGGCGATTGCCTCCCGGCTGGGGTTGGGCAAGCCGATCGTGGAGCGGGCGCGTGAGCAGCTCTCGCCGGAAGAGCTCCAGGCGGACAGCCTGCTGGAAGATCTGCGCTCCCAACGCGAGGCCAGCCTGGCTGCTCGCCAGCAGGCCGATCAGGCGGCGGCCGAGGCCGGCCAGCTGCGTGACCAATTGCGCAGCCGGCTGGAAGGAATCGAGGCAGAACGCGACCAGATTTTGGAGGCGGCACGGCTGCAGGGCCATGAGGAGGCCCAGGCGATTCGCGAAGAATTTCGCCGGCTGCGTGGCCGGCTGGCGGCCATGAGCGAGGATTTGGAGCGGTTAGAGCAGGCGGAGCGGGAGCTCGAGAACATCTCGCAACAGCTCGATCTGCCCGAAGAGCAGCTGCCGCTCGATTCGGAGCAGCTTCAGCCGCTGGCCATTGGCGACCGGGTCCGCTTGCGTTCGATTGCGGCGGAAGGGGTTGTGACGGCGCTCGGTCCGAGCCACGCTGAAGTGCAGGTGGGCAGTCTGCGAGTGAGGGCCGACCTGGATGACCTGGGTCCACCGGGAGCGGAAACCGCGCGAGCCACGCCGGTCAGACGGGCGATTGAGATCAAACTTGCCAGCGAGCCGCCGCCGCTAGAGCTCAACGTGCGAGGCTCCAGCGTGCAAGACGCGATCGACGCCGTCGAGCGCCGGGTGGACGCTGCCTTTCTTGCCGGAATGCCGCTGCTGCGCGTGATTCATGGGAAGGGGACCGGGACCCTGCGGCAGGCAATCCGCGAATGGTTGTCCCGCAGTCCCTACGTCGTGTCGACGGAGTCGGCGCCCGCCAACCAGGGGGGTGAGGGAGTCACAGTGGTCAAGCTCGATGTCGACTAACGAAGTGAGACGGTGCTGGGGAAGCAACGACCCGCTGATGGCGGCCTACCATGACCAAGAATGGGGAGTGCCGGAATTCGACGATCAGAAGCTCTTCGAGCACCTGGCACTGGATGGATTCCAAGCTGGCCTCTCGTGGCGCACGATTCTCCACAAACGGGAGAACTTCCGAAAAGCGTTCGCCGGGTTCGATCCGAAGCTGGTTGCCCGTTTCACGGCCCGCGACCGCCAACGATTGATGAAGGACGCTGGCATCGTGCGCAATCGCCAGAAGATCGATGCGACGATCAACAACGCCAAGCAGGTGCTGAAGATCCAGGAAGAGCTGGGGTCGTTTAGCGATTTCATCTGGAGCTTCACCGACCGCCAAACGTTGCGGCGCCCGGCGGCAGCCAAGTGGCAAGAGCTGCCGTCGACCAGCCCAGAGTCCGACGCGATGTCGGCCGGGTTGAAGCTGCGTGGATTCAAATTCGTTGGCAGCACGATCTGCTACGCGTTTATGCAGGCGGTCGGGATGGTGGACGACCATCTCCAGGGGTGCTTCCGCTACCAGCCACGCTAGCTTCCGGGACGAAGATCGAGTGAGCTTGAACCGCGCTCACCGGTGGTCGAGTTGAGCGTTGAACTGGGACGAACCATCCGCCGCCCGTCAGACCGGCGTCAGCGGATCCGCTTCCGGCATGAGAGAATCGGTGTATGAATTTGACAGGAGGTACCGGACACATGAGTGAAGCTCGCGCGCCGCTGCGCCGCTCTCGTTCGAACAAAGTCGTTGCAGGCGTCTGCGGCGGCCTGGCCGATTTCTTTGGCATCCGGGCGTTCTGGTTCCGGCTGCTGTTCGTGATCTTGTTGCTGCCCGGAGGCTTGCCAGGCCTGGTTCCCTACCTGGTGCTCTGGCTGGTGATTCCAAAAGAGTAGATTCCCGGCCACGAGTCGCTTCTGGGGGTCCAATCAGCTAAAACCCAGATCCGTGCGCGGCCTGATCATCTGAACCTGCCACCAACGGCCCAACAGGAGATTTGGGCCGTTGCGCGTTGGCCGGATTTCCCGGAGGATGCTACAACTTCGCTTCGCCCGGCGCGACGGCGCATTCCGACCACCCACTTCGAGAGGAGTGACATCCATGAAACGCTTCATCGTCCTGAGTTCGCTGCTAACGGCGACCGGACTGGCCTGCAGCCTCTCAAGCCTGCCGCTGATCGGCGGCGACTCCGGTCCCGATACTGGCGGAAACGTGCTGTATTCTGACGATTTCAGCAGCGAGGCCTCCGGCTGGGAGGTCGGTCAATACTCAACTGGCACCGTAGGCTACGGCGCAGGGGTATACCGCGTGACCTCCGTCGGAAACGGCAGCACGATGTGGGGCATCGCCAATCAGAACTTCACCGATCTCACGATAAGCGTGGACAGCGTTCAGGTGAGCGGACCGGCCAACGACAACAACGACTATGGCGTGATTTGCCGCCTTCAAGAAGGCGGCGAGGGGTACTACTTCCTGATTTCTGGCGATGGGTTCTTCTCCATCCTGCGCGCCGATTCGAACGGATTCACCCCGCTGATTGATTGGACCTCCACCGACGTGGTGCGGCAGGGGAACAGCGACAATGCGATCGTGGCAACCTGCAGCGGGTCGGATCTGTCGTTCTATGTCAATGGGCAGCTGCTGGCCTCGACCAGCGACTCAAACTACGGGTCCGGGGATGTGGCGCTGACCGCAACTTCCTACGAGGAAACCGGCACCGAGGTTCACTTCGACAATTTCACTGTCACACAACCCTGAACGCTTGCGCGGCCGATCCGTCAGCCAGCTCACAAGGGATCGGCCTCGGCAGCGGCCGGAGCGTGCGATCTTCACTGTGATCGGGCAGGGGTATTATGAGGGGCCGGACAGGGTGAGCGCGGATGAAAGCCACTGTTTGTGAACTCCCGGATGACGGCTTGCGCCTGCAGGCCGCCTGGGATCTGCTGATCGAGCACGTCCGGTCGGTGGGCAGTCAATTGGTGCTGCTCCCCGAAATGCCGTTCTTTCCATGGATCGCCGCCACAGACCAGATCGAGCTGGAGACCTGGCAGCAGGCGGTGGAAGCGCACGATCAGTGGCTGGAGCGGCTGCCTGAGCTGTCCCCGGCGGTGGTGCTGGGCAGCCGGCCGGTGGTCAGGGGGGGGCGCCGCCACAACGAAGGGTTCGTCTGGGAATCCGAAGCCGGCTACGTTGCGGCCCATCACAAGTACTACCTGCCAGACGAAGAGGGGTTTTGGGAGGCCAGCTGGTATGAGCGTGGTGGGGGAGAGTTCAAACCGGCGCCCGCCGCCGGGGCCAACGTGGGCTATGCCATCTGTAGCGAATTGTGGTTTACCGAACACGCCCGTGCCTACGCCCGGGCCGGGGTGCACTTGCTGGCCTGTCCGCGGGCGACCGAACGACAGTCGGTGGACAAATGGATCGCCGGCGGACGGGCTGCGGCCGTGATGTCCGGCGCTTTCTGCCTGTCGTCCAACCGTAGCGGCGAGGGCAGCGGGATCCTCTGGGGCGGCAGCGGCTGGATCATCGAGCCGGACGGCGAAGTGCTGGGTGTCACCTCATCTGAGCAGCCGTTCCTGACCCTGGAAATCGACCTGGCCCTGGCGGACGCCGCCAAACTGACCTACCCGCGGGACCTGCGCGAATGAGCAACCCCGACACTTCGACCATGGCTGACGCTGACATGACGATTGCCACGACCAGCGGAACCTCGATCTACCAAAACGTCTCGCGACAGTTCAATCGGGCCGCCGACTTAATGAACTTCGACCCCGACGTACGCAGCATTCTCCAGAAACCGATGAACGAGATCACCGTGAACTTCCCGGCCATCATGCAGGATGGTCGAGTGGAGATGTTCACCGCCTATCGAGTGCAGCACAACAACGTGCTCGGGCCGTTCAAGGGCGGCATGCGTTTCCATCAGGCGGTTGACATTGACGAGGTCCGGGCGCTGGCTACCTGGATGACCTGGAAAACCGCCCTGGTCAACATCCCGTTCGGCGGGGCGAAGGGCGGGATCCAGTTTGATCCCAAACAACACACCGAGAAGGAGCTGGAGCGCATCACGCGGCGGTTTACCTTTGCACTGGGCAACAGCATTGGGCCAGATTTCGATATCCCGGCCCCAGACATGAACACCGGGCCGCAGATCATGGCCTGGATGCTCGATACCTATCTTTCAACCATGCCGCCCCACGAACGTCAGCGTTCCTATCATGTGGTCACCGGTAAGCCGGTCGATCTGGGCGGCAGCGTCGGGCGCGACAAGGCCACCGGACAGGGAGTGGTGTACCTGATCGAGCGTTGGGCCAAGGACAACCGCCTGGATCTCAAAACGGCCACCTTCTTCGTGCAGGGTTATGGCAACGTTGGGTCGTGGGCGGCAAGGCTGCTGGTTGAATTGGGGTCTACCCTAGTTGGGGTCGAAGACGCCTCGGGAGCAATTGCCAACGCCGACGGCATCGATCCTGATGAGCTGTACCGCTATGCCGCTGAGCAGGGCGGCGTGATCGGTTTCCCGAAGGCTCAGCCAATCGAGCACCGGGAATTTCTGGCGCTCGAAGCGGACATCTTTATCCCGGCCGCGCTCGAAAACCAGATTACCGCTGAGACTGCCGATCTGCTCAACGTTCGGCTGGTGGCCGAAGGGGCGAATGGTCCGGTGGACACCGATGGTGATGCAATTCTGCTCGACAAGGGTGTGCAGGTGTTGCCAGACATCCTATGCAACGCTGGCGGCGTCATCGTCAGCTACTTCGAGTGGCTGCAGAACAAACGCAGCGAATTCTGGGATCTGGAAGAAGTGGACGGGAAGCTGCACAAGATCATGCTGAAGGCCTATCAGCGGGTAGCGGAACGGGTGGACCAGCTCTCCACCGACTGGCGCACCGCAGCCTATGTCATCGCGCTCTCGCGCCTGCAGGCGGTCTACAAAGGTCGGGGGATCTTTCCCTAACGGATGGCGAATCGCCTCGGCAGCGGTTAGCTAGTGACGCCCCCGAGCAGCGGGGGCGTTCTCTATCTCTGCACGACTGACCGAATACGCGGGAAATCGGATGGCGGATTGGGCTTGATGTCTTGATACGCGCCCGCCGCGCTATCATAGGGAAGTCCAATACCGTCATCCAGGTGTCAGTCCCGATACGCATACCCAACGACTGGATCAACCGGCTCCTGGCCGTGATGATGCTGGGTTACGGGGCGCTGGTCTCGTATCGATCGGTGCTGGGTCGCGCGTTGGAAGCCCAGCCCATCCGGGCCGAAACCAGTGAGTTGACGGTCTATTTCACCAACCCGCAGGGAGTCCGGGCGTTCACTTTGCGAGGCGGCCCCGACCTTCAATTGGCTCATGCCATCGACGCCGCGGAGCAGACCGTTGACGCCGCAGTCTACCAGCTCAACTTGTGGTCGATCCGGGACGCGCTGATCCGAGCGCACCAGCGAGGAGTCACCGTCCAAATCGTCACCGAAGCCGATAATCGAAATGGACGAGAGATGCTCGAGCTCGAGCAGGCCGGGATCGCCATCCGGGGCGATCGAGAGGGATCGCTGATGCATGACAAATTCGTGGTGGTGGACGGAAGAGAGGTTTGGACCGGATCCATGAACCTCACCGTCAACGGGGCATATCGGAACAACAACAACCTCATCCGAATCCAGTCGGAGCGCCTGGCGATCGAGTACCGCAACGAGTTCGATGAGATGTTCCTGCTCGATCGTTTCGGACCGCTGTCGGCCGCAAGACTACAGCCCACAGATGTCCGGATTGGCGCCTCAGAGATCGAGGTGTTGTTCTCGCCCAATGGCGAGGTGGCGTCACGCATTGTGCAGCAAATCAGTGCGGCCCAACGCAGCATCCACATCATGGCATATACCCTAACCTTGGATGCAATCAGCGAGGCCGTTATCGAGCGGGCCGCGGCTGGGCTTCAAGTCCGGGTGGTGGTTGACGCCGGCCAGGCTGAGAGTCAGGGCAGCGATGTCGAGCGCCTACAGCAATCCGGGGTTGAGGTGATTCTGGATGGCAATCCGCGCAAGATGCACCACAAGGTGATCGTGGTCGATGAGCAGACGGTGATCACTGGCTCGTACAATTTCAGCCAGAGCGCGGAGCAGTTCAACGACGAGAACGTTCTGATCATCAGCGATGCGGAAGTGGCCCGACTTTTCCTGGCCGAATTCGAGGCCCTGGCGCAAAACGGGACCGGCTACTAGGAGGAACGGTGCAGTCGAAAGACGAGTTCTACATCGGTCGGCAGTTCGACCTCGACTCCGGCGAGACGCTGGATTCCGGGGTCCACTACGACCCGGATGACTTGACCACCCATGGAGTGGTGGTGGGGATGACCGGATCCGGCAAGACCGGTCTGTGTGTTGACATTCTGGAGGAGGCGGCGCTGGCCGGAATCCCAGCGCTGCTGATTGACCCCAAAGGAGACATCACCAACCTGTTACTGCACTTCCCAAATCTGGAACCATCCGATTTCGAGCCCTGGGTGGACCCGGATGAGGCTCGCCGTGAAGGGATCGGAGTTGATGAGTTGGCCCGCCGAACCGCCGGGACCTGGACCGAGGGTCTGGAGCAGTGGGGGATCGCCAAGGAGCGCATTCGCCAGGTGGCTGAGTCAGTGCAATATTCGGTCTTCAGCCCGGGATCCACCTCGGGCATTCCGGTGAGTATCCTGGCCTCGCTGCAGGCGCCTCAGGTAGATTGGGAGGACAACCTCGAGAGCTTGACCGAAAAGATCGCCACCACCGTCACCGCCATTCTCGGCCTGGTGGGAATTGAGGCCGACCCGGTCAAATCTAAGGAACACATCCTGCTTTCCAACATCTTCGCTTCGCAGTGGAGCCAGCATCAAGATCTTGATCTGGTAGGCCTGGTTCGTCTGACCCAGGATCCTCCGTTTGCGAAGCTCGGCGCGTTCGAGCTGGACGAGTTCTTCCCCAAACAGGATCGGGCGGACCTTGCCACCACGCTAAACAGCTTAATCGCCTCCCCGTCGTTTCAAACCTGGACCCAGGGCCAGCCGCTGGACATCGATCAGTTGCTGTGGACCTCCGACCGGCGACCTCGGCACAGCGTGATGTATCTGGCGCATCTCTCGGACGCCGAGCGGATGTTCTTCGTCACGCTGCTGCTCAGTGCAGTGGAAGCCTATATGCGGGCGCAACCGGGATCTTCAACCCTGAGGGCCATCCTGTACTTCGACGAGCTCTTCGGATACATGCCACCGGTAGCCAATCCGCCTTCCAAGGAGCCGATGCTGCGACTGCTGAAACAGGCGCGCGCCTTCGGATTGGGATTGCTATTGGTTACTCAGAATCCGGTCGATCTGGACTACAAGGGGCTCGGAAACGCGGGCACCTGGTTCATCGGGAAGCTGCAGGCCGAGCGAGACAAGGCGCGGCTGCTGGACGGCCTGGAGGGGGCGCGCGAGGGTCTGGAGCGGTCCGATTTAGATCGAATCGTGAGCGCCATCAAGAAACGGGTGTTTCTGCTGCACAACGTCCACTCCGAAGGGCCGTCGCTGTTCAAGACCCGCTGGGCGATGGCCTATCTTCGCGGTCCGATCACTCGAACGCGCCTGTCGGAGTTGAACCAATTGGTCGGTGCCGATCGGGTGACTGACCATGAAGTGCAGCCAGCCACCAGTGGTGCTGCAGTGGCGGAGCGCGCCGTCGGACGGCCGGCAGTGCCCAAGACCCTGAATGAGTACTTCATCATGAACAACCAAACTGCCGCCGAGGCGATGGCCGAGTTGGCCGGCACCAGCTACACCACCAAGGGTTTGATCTATCGGCCGCGACTGGTCGCGCAGGCCACCACACGGTTCCTCGACCGGGCGATCGGCCTGGACCATGAAATGCAAGTGGCAGCGATCGCGCCTGGTGCGGACCGCGTTCGGTGGGAGGATCACTTGAGCGAGTCCATCAGCAAGCAGCAGCTCGGCGGCGAGCCGGGGACCGAGGTCAGCTACGGTGAGCTTGATCCGTCACTGAATGATCTCGCTCGAGTGAAAGGACTTGAGCAGGACTTCGTCGATTTTGTCTATCACCGGGCCGAGCTCGAGTTGTTTTGGAATCCCGAACTGAAACTAACCGCACAGCCCGGTGAATCCGAGGAGCACTTCCGGAAGGCGGTGGCTGAAGCGGCGCAAGCTGCCCGAGATCTGGAGGCCAAGGAGAAGAAGAAGAAGTACGACAAGAAGATCGACAGCCTGAAGGGAAAGCTCTCCAAGGAGGAGCGTGAACTGGCTGAAGATCAGGCCGAACTCTCAGCTCGCAAAATGGAGGAGATGGCCACCCACGCCGAGAACATTATTGGCCTGTTTGGTGGATCGGGCAGCCGCCGCCGGGTATCGACTTCGCTGACCAAGCGACGGCTGACTGCGCAGGCCAAGGCGGATGTCGAGGAGTCGGTGGAGGCGATCGAGCAGTTCAAACGTGAGCTGGAACAGCTTGAAGATGAGCTGGCACAGGAGCTCGACGATCTCGATGATCAGTACCTGGAGATTGCCTCGAAAATCGAGCGGCGGGTGATGACCCCACAGAAGAAGGACATCTACATTGATCTGTTTGGAGTGGGATGGTTCCCGTATTGGCAGCTCGAGCAGGACGGCCAGATGCAGGAATTCCCCGGATTCAAAACCGAGTGAGAGATTGCGGGCGTGGCAAATTCTGTCCGGGAGATCCGAGCAGGATTACGAACCGTCCAGCGGCCAGGTCGGAAGTACATCCATGTCGAGCGCGTCCCGCTGGCCGGCGTTGAAGCGCTGGTGGCCCACGGCGGCCGTCATGGCCGCGTTGTCGGTGCACAGTTCCAGTGGGGGAGTGCGAACCGGGATGCTGGATTGCTCTTCAAACCCTTCGCGCAGCGGCTGATTGGCTGACACGCCACCGGCCACCACGATCTGCTTGGCGCCGAACTCTTTGGCCGCCGCGAGCGTCTTGCCGACCAAGACTTCCACCACTGCCGCTTGGAACGAGGCCGCGATGTTGGCGATCGGCAATCCGGGACGCGGCGCCTCCACCCCGGCCTCCAGCTCCGGCTGTTGCTGGCGCACCTCGCGCAGTACCGCAGTCTTCAATCCGCTGAAAGAGAAGTCCCAGCTATCCTCCAACCAGGCGCGCGGGAACTTGAAGGCCTCTGGGTCGCCCTTTTCGGCGGCTTCCTGAATCGCCGGACCTCCAGGGTAGGCCAGGCCGAGCAGCCGGGCGATCTTGTCGAATGCCTCACCGGCCGCGTCGTCCAGGGTGCCCCCCAGGCGGCGGTATTTCAGATGGTCTTCCATCAGCACCAGCTCAGTGTGACCGCCGGAGACAATCAAGCCCAATAAGGGGAACTCCGGCTCCGGTTCGTCTTCCACCAGCCAGATCGAGTACAGGTGGGCCTCCAGGTGGTTCACACCCAGGATCGGGATCTGGGCCGCCAGCGCCAACCCCTTGGCCATATTCATTCCGACCACCAGCGAGCCGGCCAGGCCGGGCCCGCGGGTGACCGCTATGGCGTCGATCGCTTCCAGTCCAGCGTGCGCCGCCGACAACGCCTCCGAAACCACCGAGTAGATGGTCTCAATGTGGATGCGGGAGGCCATCTCCGGGAACACACCGCCGTAGGCTGCGTGCTCGGCCGCCTGGGAGGCGACGATGTTTGACCGGATCGAGCGCCCGTCCTCCACCACTGCCGCGGCGGTCTCATCGCAGGAGGTCTCGATCCCCAGGATCCGACTACTCGGTTTGGCCATGGCTAGACGCCCTCCACTTTAAGCACCAGGTCCGGCGAGTAATCCGCCAGGGTTTCGATGCTCCCATCCGGATTGGCCCACAGCGTGTCTTCCAGGCGGATTCCCAGCTCACGCTCCGGATAATACAGCCCCGGTTCGAAGCTGAAGACCGTGCCAGGCATCAGCCGGTCGTGGTTGGTCTCTAGGTGGCTGAAGGCTGGCGCTTCATGGATCGCCAGCCCGACGCCGTGTCCCAGTCCATGCACATAGCCATCGGTG
>CAZGCX010000028.1:0-228 GCA_964524585.1 uncultured Anaerolineaceae bacterium | reverse complement strand
GTGGTGGCTGGCGTGCTCAGGATGGTGGGGTGGCCGGCGGCTTCGAACAGTTCGCAGGTCCGAATCTGGTACTCGCGACACGAGCCACCTGTGCTGAGCTCGGCAAACATGGTCTCGTGGGCCCGACGGACGTCACTGTACACGGCCTCCACCGTGGCCGGAGCAAAGCCCAGACACCAGGTGCGGGTCAAATCGAAGAAGTAACCGCCGCCTGCCTGACACGGGAAG
>CAZGCX010000027.1:0-17942 GCA_964524585.1 uncultured Anaerolineaceae bacterium | reverse complement strand
TCTCGTGTGAGGTCCGGAACCCGTCGAAGAAATGCAGGAACGGGATGCGCGACTCAAGGGTGGCCGCCTGCGCGATCAAAGCCAAATCCATGGCTTCCTGCGGGTTATTGGAGGCCAGCATTCCCCAGCCGGTCGAGCGGGCAGCCATAACGTCGGTGTGATCGCCGAAGATGGAGAGTGCCTGCGCCGCCAGTGAGCGGGCCGCGATGTGGAACACCGTCGGGGTGAGCTCCCCGGCGATCTTGTACATGTTAGGCAACATCAGCAGCAGACCCTGCGAGGCGGTGAAAGTCGTGGTGAGTGCCCCGGCGGTCAGTGCACCGTGCACTGCGCCCGCCGCTCCGCCCTCGGCCTGCATCTCAACCACCTCAGGAACGTCGCCCCAGATATTCACCTGCCCGCGCACCGCGTTCTGGTCGGCGATCTCTCCCATTGCCGAAGCCGGCGTGATGGGGTAAATAGCGATGATCTCGTTGGTGGCATAGGCCACGTGTGCCGTGGCCGAATTACCGTCGTGTGGTACCAGGGAACGTCCGCTTCGCTGCTTTGCCATGTCAAATCCTCCCGAGCATTGGCGCTCGGATCCGCATCGAGTCTAAGAAGCCGGATGGGGGCTCGAAAGTGTGAAAGCGCAGTCCAATTCAGATGAAATCTGTCACTATTCGGCGCTGCGCGATTCCGGAATGATAGGATTGATCTCCGATCAGGGAGTGTGCGCATGGCCAATCTGAGAGCCAGCTACATGGGCCTGGAGCTCAGCGGCCCGATCGTGGTGGCCGCCAGCTCGATCTCAAGTCGAGTCGAGCGTATTCAGATGGCCGAGCGCGCCGGGGCCGGCGCGCTGGTCATCCGATCATTGTTTGAGGAGCAAATTCAGTTCGACAAGTTGCGTATGGAGGATGCCCTGGCCGTGGGGTCGGAGGCCTTCTCAGAGGCCGTAAGCTACTTCCCGGAAATGGAGGGCAACCCGGCCGAAGAGCACTTGTATTGGATCGAAGAAGCACGGGCAGCAGTGGACATGCCGCTGATCGCCAGCCTGAACGCGGTGACGCCGCAGGGCTGGATGGACTACGCCACACGGCTTGAATCGACCGGCGTCAACGCCTTGGAGCTGAACGTTTATTCGGTGGCGGCCGATCCTCAGCGCAGCGGGTCGGAGATCGAGGCTGAGATCTATAGCATCCTGGAAGCAGTCCGCGGGCAGGTCAGCATTCCGGTATCGGTCAAGCTCAGCCCGTACTTCACCTCGACCGCACATGTCGCCACCCAGTTGGCCCAGCGCGGCGCGGCGGCGTTGGTGCTATTCAATCGCTTCTTGCAGCCGGATATCAATATTCAGACCGAGAGCCTGACCAGCGAGATGATCTATAGCTCGCCGGCCGAGATGAAGCTGCCGCTTCGTTGGGTGGCGCTGCTGTACGGGCGGGTGGAGGCCGATCTGGCTTTGAACACCGGCGTCCACACCGGTCGCGCCGTGGCCAAGGCAGTGCTGGCCGGCGCTCATGTGGTCCAGATCGCCTCCGCCCTGCTGACCCACGGAATTCCCTATCTCTCGACCATGCTGCGCGAGCTGGAAGGTTGGATGGACGATCGTGGCTATCAGACGTTGGACGAGTTCCGCGGGAAGCTGAGCCAAAAAGAAGTGGCCGACCCGGTTGGGTTTGAGCGCGCACAATACGTCAGGCTGCTGATGGACCAGTAGCTGCCGAAGACCCTCGACAACGACTGGGGCGGCCGATTGGCCGCCCCGTTTCTTTCTTCGGCTAGGAAGCCCGCCGGTCAGAGAGTGACCGGAAGCAGCCGGTTCAACACTAGGCCCGCCACGAACAACAATCCGGCGCGCTTGTTGTGATAAAAGGCCCAAGACACGAACCACAGCGGCCAAACTGCGTAATCCTCCGGAGGTTCGGTGGGCTTCGGCGAGGCATAGATCTTCAGCACCTCCCGCAGGCGCGGCAGCGCAAGTGCCACCAGCAACACCCATACGCCGAGCGTCCTGGTTGCGACCAGTGCCACCACGATCAGGTAGAAGGCGATCATGGCCGCCATGTTCAACCGCAAGGCGGCCCGCTCCCCGATAAGCACCGGCAAAGTGCGAATGCCTTTGGCCTTGTCGGCTTCCAGCTTGTCAATGTGCTTGCCCATCAGCACGGTGGTAACGGCCAGGGCGTACGGGATGGTAGCCAGCCAGACGCCGGAGGGCGGGAGCTGCCCGGCAGTGACGTAGTAGGTGCCGCCAATCATCAGCGGTCCCCACACCACGAACACTCCCAGCTCACCCAGGCCGATGTGCTTGAGTTTGATCGGCGGGGCGACGTAGAACACACTGATGAATAGGCCGGCCAAGGCGAATACCAGCACCGGCCCGTCGGTCCGCAGGTAGAGCACGACCAGGATCGCGGCATCGATCAAATTCATCAGTAGGATGGCGCCGCCCAGCTTTCGCTTGGAGATCAATCCACCCAGCACCGGGTGCGGAGCGTACTGCACTCGAGCATAGTCGTCGGTGTCGACGCCGCCGGTCATGTCGAAATAATCGTTGTTCATGTTGTTGGCGGCGTGGGCGATGATCAGCCCGAAGAAGGCCAGGCCGAAATTAATCCAGTTCGGGCGATCGACCAGCGCCACTGCCAGCAGTCCACCGATCAAACCCGAGGTGGAAGTCATGGTGAACACCGCTGCCCGGGTAATGATCAACCACTTGCTGACCACATCCATGTGCTTGTCGGGTGACAAGTTGGCGGTATCGATTACTTCCTTCCAGTTCGCCAGTAAGGACATTTCTCCTCCAGATGCTGGCCCAGAGACGCGACGAAACCCGCCCCAGGGGCCAATCCCCTGGATGGGACTAAAGGGTCAGGAACGAGTCTAACGCTCGGGGAATATGGTGTAAAGGGAAACAGCGTCGGGCTGGGTTACATGCTAGACTCGCCGACCGCTCCCACGAGGCTCTTCAAGCTTGGTCGTTCAGATCCCGGAACTCTCGCCGGACACGCGTGACACTTGGGCCGCGGTGTTACAAGCCGCGGCTGCGGTGGCGCGCCACACCACTGAGACTGAGGCCGAACTGCTTGCGGCGGTGTCGCGCGAGCTGCGACGGATCGAGCTGCGCGGCGGGGTTGTGCTACTGGACCGTAGCGGAGCGCTGGTCGTCCGCGGCCTTTCGATCGGCAGCACGATCGAACGCCAGCTCAAGCGGCTGACCGGCGAATCGATCATCGGATTCCGGTTGGAGGCCGGCCAGGTCGACGCCTACCGCGACGCATTGGAGACCGAGCAGGCGGTCTTCGTTCCTGAATCCAGCTCGATCATCGCTCAGATAATCCCCGACGCGCTCGCCAGCCTCTTGCCCCGGATCATGCAATCGGTCGGCGATCACCCGGTGATCGTCGCTCCCCTGATTCTGGAGGATCGCTCGCTGGGCGTATTGGGCGTGGCTGCCGAGTGGCTCACGCCCGACGATCGTTCTCTGATCTCCGCCCTGGCAGACCATGTGGCGATTGCCTTAGGTCATGTTCGAGCCCGGGCACAAATGAACCTGGCGCTCGAGCGCGAGCATCTGCGCAACCGGGTAGTGGAGGCTGTCGCCAGCTCACTTGAGCTGCCGCAGGTGTTGAAACAGGTGCTGGATCTCTCGGTCGAGGTGGTCGATGCCGATGCCGGCGAGATCGCATTGATCGAGCCAGAGGGTGAAACCTTGGCCTATCCGTATTTGATCGGGCTGCCGAAGTCGTTAAAGCGCGAACGCACACCGCGCGGCCAAGGACTGGCATGGCGGCTGATCGAAACCGCCAAGCCCATTCATCTACATGAGTACGCCCATCACCCAAGCGCCTTGCCGGCCTGGGTGGAGGCCGGGGTGCACGCCTACATGGGGGTCCCGCTCATTGCCGGAGACCAGCCGATCGGGTCAATGTCCCTGTTCATCAAAGATAAGGAGCGGGTGTTTCCGGAGGAGGAGCTGGAACGCGCTCAGGCGGTGGCCTCCATGGCCGCCATGGCAGTTCAGAACGCTCGCCTGCTGGACCGCGCAAACAAGCGCGCCGAGGAGGCTCAGGCACTAATTCACACCGCCCGATCGATCTCCGGCTCACTCGATCAGGAGACGGTTCTCAAGCTGATCGCCGAAAAGGCCAGGGACCTGCTGGATGCGGACGGCAGCCGGATTCACCTGCACGACACCGAGTCCGATAGGCTGCGCTGCGTGATTGCGTTAGACGAGTCGGCCGAGGCCTTTCAGGCGCTACAGCTCAAGCCGGGTGAGGGGCTGGTGGGTCACGTCATGGAGAGCGGCAACCCCTTGATCTCCAACGACCCGCACCAGGACCCTCGCGGGATGCAGGTGCCTGGTACACCTCCGAAGGAATCCGAGACGCTGATCATGGCGCCGCTCAAAGTGCGCCAGCGGACCATGGGAGTCATGACCGTCAGGCGGCTCGGCCGCTGGCGACCGTTCGCACAGAGTGATCTCGAGATCCTGATCGCCTTCGCCGCGCAGGCGGCGGTCGCCTTGGAGAACGCCCATCTGTATAGTCAGATCGCCTCTCAGGCCCACCGGCTGGAGATCGAGGTCACGGAACGGACCCGGGACCTGGCGCTTAGCGAGGCCCGTTACCGGGCACTGGTCGAGACCTCCGTCGGCGGAATCTTCCAGGCGGATTTGCAGGCGCGCTACGTCTACGTCAATCAAGCCTTCGCTAGCATGGTCGAATACGGGGTTGACGAGCTGCTCGGTCAACCGATTACGGTGTGCATGCCAGGCGAAATTGGAATCGACGTGATGGAGCGCTATTCCGCCCGCCAACGGGGGGACCGGGAACCGCGGGAAGTGTATGAGACTGTCTTTCTGACCCGCAGCAACCGTCGCATTCCGGCCATCGTGGCAGTGAGCCTGATCGTCGACGAGCGAGACGAGCCACAGGGGATCAGCGTGCTGGTGTTCGATATCTCCGAACGCAAGTCATTGGAGGCGGCGCTCAAAGCCGAGCGCGACCAGCTGCATGCCATACTGGCCAGCGTCGGTGATGCCGTTTTCGTGATGGACCCCGAAGGCCGCATTGAGTTCGTCAATGACGCTTGGGAGCGCCTAAACGGCTATTCATTTGACGAGGCGGTGGGCGAAACCCCGCGCATCATCAAGAGCCACAAACACACGCCGAAGTTCTACCAGAAGATGTGGGACACCATCCTGAGCGGTCAGGCATGGAGCGGAGAGGTCACTAACAAGCGCAAGAACGAGTCGACCTACGACGCAGTGGTCACCGTTTCTCCGGTGCTCGGTGAAGATGGCCAGGTCATCAACCTGGTCGGCGTGGAACATGACATCAGCGCCCTCAAAGAAGTCGACCGTTTGAAGTCCCAATTCGTATCGGACGTATCCCACGAGCTGCGGACGCCGCTGACTAACATCCGCCTGTACCTGGACTTGTTGGACGCGACCGAGGATCGACAGAAGGCGGCGCGGTACCTGGAGACGCTGACCCGGGAGAGCGAACGACTGGCCAACTTGATCGACGACCTGCTGTCGCTATCGCGACTGGAGGCCGGTGCGACGCCCTTCAATCCTGAGCTCATGGACATCGGCGAGCTGCTGTTGGCGCTGGTCGGCGATCGGCGCAGCCTGGCCGCATCGCGCGGCTTGGAGTTGCAGATTGACACTGACCCGTCCTTGGCAGTGGCCAACGCCGATCGGCGGCTGCTCAGCCAGGTATTCACCAATCTGCTCACCAATGCCATGAATTACACGCCTGAAGGCGGCACGATCACGGTCCGCACCAAGAACCAGACCGACGATGATCAGCAGTGGGTCACTGCGATTATCGAGGATTCCGGGATGGGAATCGCCCGCGAGGAGCAGCCACTGATCTTCAGCCGCTTCTATCGCGGCCGCGCCGGCGAGGCCTCCGGAGAATCTGGGACTGGATTGGGGTTGGCGATCTGCAAAGAGATCGCCGAGCTGCATCAGGGCAAGCTTACGGTGGAGAGCGAAGGGTTCACCAGCAAAGGTTCAATCTTCACCCTCTGGTTGCCGGTGGCTGAGGCCCTGGAAGAGTAGCGCCTCAGCCTGGGCGGTCCGTCTTCGGCCGCTCCATTCCAAGCAGGCTCAGACACAAATACAGCTCACCCCGATGGTGAATAGTTTGCTCCAGCACGTGCCACAGGATCCAACCCAGTTTGGGTGTGCCGTCGCCTGGGACCTGGACGATCCGGTTGAAGTCCTGGGCGTCCACCGTCTCCAAATAGTCCATCGTTTTGCGATGAGTCTGCTCGAGTTCGTTCCGGATCGCCTGCACGGTCGGAAGACTCATCGCGTCGGCATCCGGCCAGGCGCTTAACTCGCGCCGAATCACGTAATGAATCCACCCCTGCTCCACGTTGATCATGTGGCGCAGGACATCGCCAATCGTGCGATGGTACATCTCGGCTGGACGGAAGTTGAGCTGCTCGTCGTTCAACATTGACACTGCCAGCATCAGGTCCCGCCAAACTTTCCCCCAGTGGTCAAAATACTCCGCAGCGTTCATGCCGTTCCCTCCACATCCGATTCCGAACCGGTTTGAATCTGCCAACGCCGAGGCAGATCAACCCGAGGTTGAAAGGCCTCCATTAATTCAATCAGCGCCACCGGATCTTCTGCGGTGACCAACAGATCGCTTTGTGCGCTGTACAGGAACCTCTCGCTCTTGGCGTAATCGAGCATCGAAAGAAACCGATCGTAGTAATTCCGGTAGTTCAGCACCCCCACCGGCTTGGCGTGGATTCCCAATTGGGTCCATTCCAGCGTCTCGACCAGTTCATCCAGCGTACCCAGGCCTCCAGGCAAGGCGATGAATCCATCGGAGAGCTCGACCATCTTAGCCTTGCGTTCGTGCATTGTGTCATAGATCAGCAGCTCGGTAAGCCCCTGCTGGCCCAGTTTCCGGGTGTCGAACATCCGGATCGTGACGCCGATGGCGTTCCCACCAGCCTGCAACACCCCTTGAGCCACTGCCCCCATCATTCCGGTACCGCCCCCACCGTAGACCAACTGCAGCCCGCGTTCAGCCAGCGCAACCCCCAACTGGCGCGCCAACTCCAAGTAGTCGGGATCAACCGCACTGCTTGATCCGCAGTAGACACAGATCCGCTGCATGCTCATTGAAGGTAAACCGGTTCCGTGGGATGGGTCACGCCTGGTAGATTGGGGAAAGCAGCCAAGGCCGCGCATTCTACCATGTGCCCCGCCAGGGTCCTGCACCTTATTGGGTGTGGATGCCGCTCGGGGTAGAATCTCGCCGGCCAATCTCCAATGACAAATGGACCCGCACTCACCGCCTTGGCAGTGGTGCTGTGGAGCGCGCTGCACAGCCTGCTTGCTGCCGACTGGTTGAAGGCCCGCCTCCAGCGCCTGCTGGGCGGTGTGGCTCGCCGCGGCTACCGGCTGGCCTACAACCTGATCACGGTCCTCACCCTGATTCCGCTGCTGGCCGTTCCAGCCCTCCAGCCCGGCGCGGTGCTGTACCGCATTCCGGCGCCGTGGCTGTTGCTCACGCTGGCGCTGCAAGCTCTTGCTGCACTGCTCATTGCGGTGGCATTGCTGCAGACCGGCCTGCCGGCGTTTCTGGGCCTGCGCCAGCTCGTGCGCCCGGAGCGGGGCGCGGCGCCAGCGCTTCAGGTGACCGGCGTCTATCGCTGGATCCGCCATCCACTGTACACCGCCGGGCTGGTGATCGTGTGGTTGACGCCGGTGATGACCACCAGTCTATTGGTGTTGTTCATTGGATTCACCATCTACATCTGGATCGGCAGCCGGATTGAAGAACGGCGATTGGAAACCGAGTTCGGCGAGGCCTATCGGCAATATCGGAATGCGGTGCCGGGGTTTCTGCCGATGCCCTGGCGGCGGGCTGGATACAGCTGAGGATGGGCTGCGCCTGCCGCCGGTCTGCGGGTTCCGGCCCCTAGGCTACCGCGTAGAAATCTTCCCCCTCCCGCATTCCCAGTCCAACCAACCGATCGCGAATGAGCGCCCGCGCCCCACGCGATCCCACCGCGGCCAGCACCACCCACGACGGGTACTTGCCGAGTGTCACGACCAGCTCATCAGCCGCGATGATCGGCAAGCCACGTTTACGGCGGCCGATTTTGGCCGGATCGATGTCGACGAAGGCCACCAGGTTGGCGGCGCCACGCTGTAGGTGCTTCCCCAGCCGCCGGCCCATCTGCCCGGCCCCCCAAACCACCACCGCCCGGCGGTCGCGCAAGGGACCGTGGCACAAGTAGTGTGCTTTGGCACGCAGGAAATTCTCCACCGAGTAGCGACTATCGGTTCGAGTCAGCCGATCTGGGCGCTCCCGCCAGGCGAGCAACACCTCCGGGACCTTGGCAAAGCGCATTCCCTGTGAATGCATCCGCAACCACAGGTCGTAGTCTTCCGGCCAACCGTGTTCCTGGTAGCCTCCGGCGGCGGTCAGCGCTGGTCTGCGCATCATCGCGCTTGGGTGCACCAGCGGCGACTCGATATAGATCTCGCGGGCAATAGCTGCTGCGGTCTGCAGGCTGTTCGACCATTCCAAGTAGATGGCGAAGCCCTCGGCCACCGACCCGGCCGGGAATCCTTCCACCAGACATCCCGCCACGCTCACCTCCGGGTGCTGCGACAGGAAGTCAACCTGCTTTGCGATCCGCTCTGGGTGCGATCGGTCGTCGGCGTCCATGCGGGCGATCAGATCGGCCCGGCAGGCGGCCAGGCCAGCGTTGAGCGCTGCGATGATCCCGCGATGGGGTGTGCTCACTGCCCGCACCCGCGGATCTCGCTCGGCCCAGGCCTGGATTCTCTCCGGGCTGGTATCGGTCGAACCGTCGTCCACCACCACCAGCTCCAGCTGCTCGAACGATTGCTCCAGCATCGAACGCACGGCCTCATCCAGCGTGTCCGCCGCGTCGTAGCACGGCATCAGCACCGAGACTGTGGGGTGGTGGCGGTTGGCCTGCGATCTATCGTCCAAAATGATTGCGATTGGCCCTGGAACTGGAATGCTTGCGGAGCTGGGCTGGTGCGTTAGGCGTTAGAGGTAGTCCTCAGCGAAGTGGCAGGAGACCCAGTGCCCCGGGCGCAGCTCGCGCATTTGCGGCTCTTCAACCGAACACCGGTCCGCCCTGGCAATCGGGCAGCGGGGGTGAAAGCGACATCCGGAGGGAGGATCGATCGCGTCCGGGATTTCGCCGACGGGCATCGGCTCGCTTCGCCTCCGCTTCGGGTCTGGCACCGGAACCGCCGCCAGCAGGGCGCGAGTGTAGGGGTGCAGCGGCTGGGCATATACCTCGGTCAGTTGCCCCAGCTCACACATCCTTCCCAAATACAGGATCCCAATCCGATCACAGATGTAGCGGGCGGTGGCCAGATCATGGGTGATGAACAGGTAAGTCAGGTTCAATTCATCTTTTAGCCGCAACATCAGATCCAGCAGCAGCGACCGCACACTCACATCCGCCATGGCGATCGGCTCGTCCGCCACCACCAGTTCCGGGTCGGTGACCAACGCCCGAGCGATGACCACCCGCTGTCGCTGGCCACCGGAAATCTGGTGCGGGTATTTGTCCAGGAAGTAGTTCGCCGGACTGAGTCCGACCCGCTCCAGCATCTCGGCTGCCCGATCCTGGCGCGCGGCTTTGTCTTCAAGCTCATGAATTCGGAGCGGATGCTCGATTGCCTCACCGATCGTCATGCGCGGATTCAGCGAGGCCAGCGGATCCTGAAAGATCACTTGCATCCGCCGGCGCAGTTTCCGCATCTGCTCGGGATCGAGTTGGGCCAAATCGATCTGGTCGAAGTGAATCGAACCGGCGGTCGGGTCTTCCAGCCGCAACACCAACTTGCCGATGGTCGTCTTGCCGCTTCCGCTCTCGCCGGCCAGGCCCAGCACCTCGCCACGCGCGATCGAAAAACTCACTCCATCCACCGCGTGCACATATTGCTGCTCGCGCGAGAGCAAGCGCGCGAACAAGCCGGCTTCGATCGGGAACCACTTCTTGAGATCTCGCACTTCGACCAGTGGATGATCGAATGCCAAGCTGGTGTCCCCCAGGCGTTCAGCCACTTGCGGATTCAACCTCGGCCTGCTTTTCTGGATGGTCTTGATAGAGCCAGCAGTTCGCCTTGTGAGTCCCGCTCACCGCTCGGAGCTCTGGCTCGTGCCGGGAGCAGATCCCCATGACTTCCGGGCACCGGGGATGAAAACGGCAACCGGGCGGGGGAACCAGCAAGTTGGGGGGCTCACCCGCCATCTTGTACAGCTGTCGCGTGGCGTCGAGCTCAATGGTGGGGACCGAGGCCAGCAGCCCCTGTGAGTAGGGGTGCAGCGGTTTCTCGAACACCTCTTCCACCGGACCGATCTCCGCCAACCTTCCGGCGTACATGACCGCCACCCGGTCGGCCAGTTCAGCGACCAGGCCAATGTTGTGGGTGATCAGCAGGATCGCCACTCCAAATTCGTCTCGAATCTCGCGCAAAAGATCGAGCAGTTTGGCCTCTACGATGACGTCCAGCGAAGTGGTGGCCTCATCGGCAATAATGAGATTCGGATTCAGGATCAGCCCCAGTCCAACCATGACCCGTTGCCGCATGCCGCCGGACAGTTGATGCGGATAGTCCGCGGTACGGCTGCGCTGGACACCCAGGCGCTCCACCAGCCGATCGATGCGATCCACCACGCTCTGCTTTCCCTGCTTCCCCTCATGCACCTCGACCGCTTCGCTCAGATGATCCCGAATCCGCTGCACCGGATTCAGTGAGGTCATCGGATCCTGAAAGATCATGCTGACGTTGCGGCCGCGAAACTCTCGCAGCTGGTTGTAGTCGAATTCCGTAACGTTTTGGCCCTCGAAGAGGATCTGCCCGTGCACCCGGGCGGAGCGCGGCAACATGCGCATCAAGGCCTTCCCCAATGTGCTTTTGCCGCAACCACTCTCTCCCACCAGACCCAGGATCTCCCCCTTGTAGATATCCATCGAGACCTGGTCGACGGCGCTCACCGGACCCATGCGCGTCTTGTAGGTCACGCTTAGATCGCGCAATCGGAACAGCACCTCTGGATCGCTGCTGATTGACATCGTGGCTCAGGTATCCGACAAGCGCGGATTCAGAATTTCGCTCAGTCCCTCACCCAGCAGACTGAAACCGGCGGCCACCAGCGAGATCAGCACGCCCGGGAAGGTGATCATCCACCAACTCCCAGAAACCAGGAATTGCGATCCCTTGCTCAAGTCATAGCCCCAGTCGGGAATAGTCGGCGGCAAGCCCAGACCGATAAAGCTGAGGCCGGCTTCGGTGAGGATGGCGTCGGCGATGTTGAGCGAAAATACCACCACCACCGATGGGATAACGTTGGGAAAGATATAGCGGGTGAGGATCTCGCGCGACTTGGCCCCCAGGCTGCGCGCCGCTTCCACGTAGAGTTCCTGCTTAATCGACAACACCTGGCCCCGCACGATGCGGAAGAAGGTCGGGATATAGATCACCGAAATCGCAACTGCCACGTTGATGATCCCCGGCCCAAGCATGCTTGCCATGGCGATCGCCAGCAGCAGTCCCGGGAATGAGTAGATGCTGTCCATCGTCAGTGAAAGCACCCGATCAGGAAACCCACTGACGTAGCCGGAGAAGAGGCCGAGGCTGATTCCGACCACCGAGGCCAGCGCGGCGGAGGAGATCGCCACGCCCAGAACCGTGCGAGCTCCCCAAATCAGGCGGCTTTCGATATCTCGACCCAGGTTGTCGGTGCCCAGCAGGTAGCTCCGGCCAAGGTGTTCGCGTACGACCTGCAGCGAGGGGTTGGCGGCCGCCAGCCCGGCCGCCGCCGCCTGGTCGACGAACATCAAATCGACTGCTCCACTCTGCAGCCCGTCGAGCATGGATTGCTGATCTTCAAAGCGCACGCCGTTCAGACCAAGCTCCTGCGCCAAATTCGTCCCGTTGCGATTGCGCTGCATCCCGACCGCCTGAGTTGTCAGCGGCTCGCCGGGCGCCAGCGGGCTGTCGTCGGCCCGGGCAATCAGGGCCTGTTCGCCCTTGCCCGGCGGGGTGAACTGTGCGCCGATAAAGGTGTTCGGGTTGTGCGGGGCGATGAGCGGGGCAGCCAAGGTGACAAAGGTCACCACCGCCAGAATCAGCCCTCCGGCAACCGTGATGTACCATTCGGTGCCGTACCAGATCCGGCCGCGCCAGATGCGGCGGAACAGGCCGACGTCCTGAGTCAATTCACGCAGTGAGAGCGGAACGGCTTGGGTTGCCATATCAGTAGCGAATCCGCGGGTCGAGGAATCCGTAAAGGATATCGACCATCAAGCTCAACCCTGCTACCAGCAATGCAAAGAAGACGATGCTCCCCTGCACGGTGGAGAAATCTCGGTCGTAGATCCGGTCCACCACCAGTCGGCCGATGCCGGGCCATGAAAAGGTCGTCTCGGTGAGGATCGCCCCGGCCAGCAACAGCGCGAACTGCAGTCCGAGCAGCGTTACGATCGGGATGAAGGCGTTTCGCAGCCCGTGGCCATAGACCAGCACCCGCTCCCGGATCCCACGTGCCCGGCCGGCGGTGATGAAGTCCTGTTCGAGCACGTCAAGCAAATTCGCGCGCGTCAATCGGGCGAAGATCCCGGCCAGCACCAGTCCGAGAGTCAGCGAGGGCAGGACCAAGTGGCGGAGCGCGTCGCCCAGCAGACTCCAGTTGAAGGTCAGCAGGGCGTCAATCGTGTACAGCCCGGTGATCGAGCTGGAGGGGGTCGCACCGGCAGCCAGGCGGCCCGAAACCGGCAGCCAGCCCAGCCCGGCGCCGAACACCATCTGGAACATCAAGCCCAGCCAGAAGATTGGAAGTGAATACAAAATGATTCCAGCAATGCGGATCCCGTAGTCAGCGGGCGACTTGCGGTTCTTGGCCGCAAACGCACCGGCAGCGATGCCGACAGTCGAGGTCACCAGCATGGCGTAGACGGTCAATTCAACCGTGGCCGGGAAGAAGGTCTTGATCTCTTCTGCCACCGGTCGATGGCGGGTCATCGAGTCGCCGAAATCGAAGTGTGCCACACCCCACATGAAGTCCAGATACTGGTTGAACAGTGGCTTGTCCAGACCGACCGCTGCCCGGAAACTCGCCAGCGCCTCCTCGGAGGCTCCCTCACGAAGGATCGCCAAGGCGGGATCGCCTGGCAACACCCGCAACACGAGGAACACCAGCGAGACCAGGATCAACAACATTGGAATGGTCAACGCCAAACGAACCAAGATGTAGCGCTGCAATCCGCGCGACATGGCTGTCCCTCCTACAGACGAACTAAAGGCATTGGATCAGCAGGTCCAGATAGCACCGGAGGCCCGAACACCCCCTTGGAGCGATTCGGGCCCCCGATTGTGTGCCCTGTTCCCGAGCCGCTTTCGTTCAGCGGCGCCGGGTCAGTGCCACTTCCCTACTTCTCGATCAGGAAGTAGTGCAGATTCGCGATCGGATCGAGCACGATCCCCGATACGCCGTCCCGGTAGGCGATCACCAGCTTGCCCTGGCCCAGCGGCACGAACGGGCTCTCTGTCACCCACAGGTCCTGAACATCTTCGAGGATCGAGGTGCGCGCCGACTGATCGAGCTCAGATGCTTGCGCATCCAGCAACGCGTCCATTTCCGGATTGTTGTAGTTGGACCCAGACCAGGCCGCCGGAGAGTGCGCGAACACGTTGGTGTAGTTGTCCGAATCCAGATAGTCCGGGTACCAGCCCAACAGCGAAACCGGCAGCTGTCCCGATCGTCCCAGATCGCGGTATTCGGCCCACTCAACGAACTGCAGGCTGACCTGCACCACGCCGCTGGCCTCCCACTGGTCTTTGAGGACCGTGGCCACGTCGGCTTCGGTGTCGCCGTAGTGCGTCGGGCTGTACCACAGATCCAGCACCAGCGGATTGTCCTCGGTGAAGCCCGCTTCGGCCAGCAACGCCTTGCCAGCTTCCACGTTCTCGGTGCCTTCGTAGGTCGGCTTGTACCCCAGGAATCCAGGCGGAACCATGGAGAACAAGGGGACCTTGATGCCCTGCCATCCCAGGTCAGCCAGCTGCTCGCGATTCACCAGCTGCGCCAAGCCCAGCCGGACCTTGGCATCATCGAAAGGCGCGGTCTGCGAGTTGTAGACGATGTAGCGGATTTCGGTTCCGCCGGCGGTCTCGGTCTTGATTCCGTCAGCGCCCTGCAGCGAAGCGAAGTCTGACGGGGAGAGGCTCTTCCAGGCCACGTCGATCTCGCCATTCCGCAAGGCGAGCGCCATGGTGGGCGAGTCTGCGAAGTAGCGCACGATGACCTTGGCCATCTTGGGTGCGTCGCCGTAATAGCTGTCGTTCGCTACGAACACGGTCTCCTCGCCCTCGCTGAAGCTCTCGATGGTGTAGGGCCCGATGCCGCAGGCGGTGTTGTTGGTGTTCTGCTCGGTCGCCGTCCACTGATTGGGGTTCAGCATCTTCCAGGGGTTGGTGGCAACCAATTGCGGCGCGAACGGATAGGCGGCGTTGAAGGTCACCTTGACCGTCATGTCGTCGATCTTCTCAACGCCTGTAGCGTATGCGGTGAACAGGAAGCCTGCGTTCTCGCCGTTGTCAACCGGAGCAATCCGCTCCAACGAGAAGACCACTGCATCCGCATTGAACGGGTCACCATTGGGGAACGTGACGCCCCCGCGCAAGTGGAACGTGTACTCAGTCCCGTCGGGGCTCACGTCATAGCTGGTGGCCAGCGCCGGCTCAACCTCTCCGGCTGATCCGGGGATGGTGTTGAGCAGTCCATCGGCGCACTGA
Organism: uncultured Anaerolineaceae bacterium; assembly: GCA_964524585.1. Classification (GTDB taxonomy): domain Bacteria; phylum Chloroflexota; class Anaerolineae; order Anaerolineales; family E44-bin32; genus JADFRG01. Next base: position 3,130 of record CAZGCX010000027.1, on the reverse strand, counting down.
TGGAACAGTTCCCAGTCATGGAAGCTGTAGACCCAGGCTGATTCGAAGCTCGACCAGCTATCGGTCGTGCCAATGACGAGGGGCTCTGCGGCTGACGGAGCTGCCGTTTGACACGCAGCCACCAGCAGTACGAGCGCCCCCACCAAAAGAATGAGATTTCGGCGTTTCACTTATTCCTCCTCCTCATGAGGTCGGTTCTGAATGCGGTTTATCGGAACACAACTAGATAACCCCGTCGCACCTCCTCCCGTTCGACGTCCGGATAACAAGCGCGCCTCCTCGTCCGAGGCGCGGACTGTACCCCGTAAACTGGGCTCCAGAGTCTGGATGGTACCAGATTGTATCTGGTGCCCTTAGCGGCGTCAACGATAACCCCTGGCGCGGAAAAGGTACTCCGAATCACCGTGGTTGTCGGATCGGCGGCGTCGCAGCGCCGATCTGGCTGCCTCCTGGTCGTGCGCCACGCTGGTAAAGTTACGCAGATGGCCGTGAAACGGAGCTCTGTTCCGCACAATCTGCTCGAGATCCACGAGCTGGCGGTCAGCTACGCCTCCAACCGGCGCCGGCACCGCTCATTGGACGGGGTGAGTTTGGAGATCCACACCGGCGAGATCTACGGGCTGGTCGGGGAATCCGGAAGCGGCAAGACCACTCTGGCGCTGTCAATCTTGGGCTTGATCGAACCCCCAGGGCGGATCGAAGCCGGGGAGGTGATATTTGACGGTCAGTCGCTGGCTTCCCTCACCGAACGCCAGCTGGACCGCCTGCGCGGAGCTCAGATCGGAATGATCTTCCAGAACGCTTTGGTCAGCCTAAACCCGACATTTTCGATTGGCGAGCAGATCGTTGAGGTGCTGCGGCTACATCTGAGGCTGAGTCGCCCGATTGCCGCTCGAAAGGCGGCCGAGTGGCTGGCCCGCGTGGGGCTCCCGGGACTCGAACAGACCTATCCGCATCAGCTTTCTGGAGGCCAGGCACAGCGGGCGATGATTGCCCTGACGCTGGCGCCCGGGCCCCGCCTGCTCATCGCCGACGAGCCGACCTCGGCGCTGGACGTAACCGTCCAGTCCCAGATCCTGCAATTGATCAGCAGCCTGACCGGCCCAGCCGACACGACGGTGCTGCTGATTACCCACGATTTGGGGATCCTGGCGCAATTCGCCACCCGGGTCGGCGTGCTCTACGACGGCCGGATCGTGGAGCAGCAGCCGGTGGAGCAGCTGTTCGCCAACCCACAGCACGATTACACACAACGATTGATCCAATCGGTCCGCAACCCGGAGCTGTGGCCGGGTGGACGGGGTTGAACGGCTGATAGTTGAGCACCCGCCGCCGGCGCCGAGCTCCCTCCCGGTCGTCCAGACTATCGCAATGCCGCCCAGGCGAGGGTACTGAGCAAAGCACCGAGAGCGCTGGCCAGCAAGTTGACCTGGTCGTTGCCCATCCATTTCCAGCCACGCATCAAGGTGGTGGGACCACCACAGGAGTGGTCTGGATGGGCCTCGGTCGCACGACCGCAGTTTGGGCAGAAGTAGACCGCCTGCACCGTTGCGCCGAAGAGACTGTCGGTCAGGCTGGCCAGCAACCCGGCAGAGGTGATCGGGACCAACAGCCCGGATTCGCCGGTCATCGCAGTCGCCGCCAATGCAATCAAGGCCGCGCCAGCCAGCGCGGCCACGGTCCCGGCGGCAGTGATGGCCCCGGAACTTCCCGGCTCCACGCTCCTCCCGGTCGTGATGAGCCGCGGGGCAACAGGCGAGAGCACGCCCAGCTCGGTTCCCCAGGTATCGGCATTGGAAGCCGCCAGCGCGCCTGCAACGGCAACCAACCAACCCAGCTCCCCGGTCAGGCCGTAACCGGCCGCCAGCACGGCTGCGATCACGCCGTTGGCAAGCACCTGGCCCTGATCCCGCGGCCCGGACTTTTGCTGATCGCCGGCCAACAGCTGCTTGCGTCGGCCACCCAAACGCGAAAGCACACTTGACGAACCGAAGAACAGCAGCAGCAATAACGCCGGGCGGATGCCTCCAATCCCGTAACAGACTGCGCCCACCACAGCCGCGGCCAGCGCTCCGCCTCCCGTCAGCGTCCCGGCAGCAAATGCCAGACCACTGACCAGCAGCCCGAGCGCACCCCCTACCAGTATGGAATCGATCGCCAGGTTCACTGCGAAATCAGTTGAAGCGTCGCGCCAGCCAACAGCAAACCGATTAGCCCGGCCGAGGCCCACAACGCGTGTGCCATCGGCCAGTCACGGCGGGTGCGGTAAAGCCAGCTGCCTGCCAGCAGGTCAGTCAGCCACACCAATCCTCCAATCATTGGCAGGAGTGTGAGCCGCCCCAGCGGAACTAACGGAGCGTCTTCGCCATAGCCAAAGCTAACCTGAGCGGGCAGCGCCGGCGAGCGGACGATCAAGCCCACCAACAGCAGCAGTGGGATTGCCAGCCCAATTACGATCTCCGCCCGCGCCAGCCGGTTCGACCAGATCTGCTGCAACAGCGCCTCCGGACGCTCCGAGCGGGCGCCGATCCGCTCCAGGGCGCCCATGTGTAACGCGTTGGTGTATCCCGCACGGAATGCGTCCACATCGGGTGGGGTGATCGCCAGGTGGTGGCGCTGATCTATCTCAACCAGGGTCAGTGGGCCGCTGGTCGCGAAGAACTCAACCGTTCCGAGTTGTTCGACCTCGGCGCTACCGACTAGGCACCCCGGCCACCAGAACCCCAACCGGGGCCGCAAGCGCCCGAAGGATGGGTCGGGCCGGCGAATCGAGCGGATCGCAGCCATCGGCACCTGCTCATAGGTCAGGCCCCACTGGATGTACAGTCCGTCGCGATCGAGGCGGTAGCGGACGCTCAGCAATCCAAAAAGCCGGTTGACGACCATCAAGGTCAACGGAAGCGCAAGCAACATCAGCCCGATCCACAGCAGACTGGTCGGCGAAATGGATTCCCGACCCAACCGCGACAGGCTGATCCCGATCACGGCCAGCAAGACTGCGAGCAGCAAACCGCCCAATACCAACCCCGGCAACCGACGTGGGGTGAGGTTCATGCACCTAATATAAAAGACCCCCGGGGCTCCCGGGGGTCTGATTTCTATCTTGGGGATTTCGCCTGCGGCTCAATAC
>CAZGCX010000026.1:16462-18021 GCA_964524585.1 uncultured Anaerolineaceae bacterium | reverse complement strand
CTGAACCTGATGGACGAGGCCAAACGCCACGGCCTGCAGGTCGACGAGCGTCGCTTGGCCCGCGACCTGGGCGTACCGGTGGTGCCGACCTCCGCTCGCTACGGCGACGGGTTGGCCGATCTGCTGCAGGCGGTCGAAGAGGTCGCCAGCGGCAAGGCAGTCGGCCGGTTTCACCAGTTGGACTACCTTTCCGGTCCACTGCGTGGTGCGGTAGCCCAACTGACGGCGATGATCGCCCGCCAGTTGCCGGAACTACCTAACCCGCGCTGGATCGCCATCCGTTTGCTGGACGGTGACCCACGTATCCGTTCTGCGCTGCAGAGCGGCGAATTGCAGGCGATCGCCGCCGAGCCGCTGCAGGAGCGGCGACGGCAGGCACTTGAGGCGGAGCCTGCGGTATGAGCGCCCCGGCAAAGCAGGTTCAAGAGCTGCTGCAGACCGCTAACGCGCTGCGCTGGCAGCTGGGCGGTAATCTGCACGAAAACGTGGTCGAGGGGATGTATGCCGAGGCGGCCCGTATCGCCGATCGTGCGGTCACCCGGCCCGAACAGAAACCACGTTTCGATTTAGACCGGACGATTGATCGGCTGGTCACCAGCCGTCTGTGGGGCTTCCCGTTGATGTTGCTGATGCTGACGGTGGTGTTCTGGCTCACCATTTCCGGTGCCAACATTCCCTCCCAGTTCATCAGCCACATCCTGATCGATACGGTTCACCCGTGGCTGAAGGCCACCGCAGCCGCGTTGAGCGTTCCAACCTGGATCAGCGGCCTGCTGATCGACGGCATGTACCTGGCCACCGCCTGGGTGGTCAGCGTGATGCTGCCGCCCATGGCGATCTTCTTCCCGCTGTTTACGCTGGCGGAGGATTTCGGCTACCTGCCGCGGGTGGCGTTCAACCTGGATGCCATCTTCCACAAAGCAGGCGCCCACGGCAAGCAGGCACTGAGCATGGCGATGGGATTCGGATGCAATGCGGCCGGCGTGATCGCCACCCGCATCATCGACAGTCCACGCGAGCGATTGATCGCCATCATCACCAACAACTTTGCGCTGTGCAACGGCCGCTGGCCGACCCAGATCCTGATCGCCACGGTATTCATCGGCGCCCTGGTTCCGGCTCATCTTGCCGGATTGTTCTCGGCCATGACCGTGGTGGGCGTGGCCATGCTGGGAGTTGCGCTGACCTTCGTCGTGTCCTGGGCGCTTTCCAAGTCGGTGCTCAAAGGCGAGGCCTCAACCTATAGCTTGGAGCTGCCACCTTATCGACCGCCGCGAGTATTGCGCACGCTGTATACCTCGCTGATCGATCGGACCTTGTACGTGCTGTGGCGAGCGCTGGTGTTCGCTATGCCGGCCGGAGCGGTGATCTGGCTCTCGGCTAACATCCACATCGCTGGGCTGAGCATCGCCGAGCACGTGATCAACTTCACCAATCCGTTTGGCCTACTGTTGGGACTGAATGGCGTGATCCTGCTGGCCTACATCATGGCCATCCCGGCCAACGAGATCGTGATCCCCACCGTCCTGATGCTCACCGTGCTGACCAGCGGCCTGGGC